>JAJBWD010000214.1:0-10628 GCA_032907345.1 Bacillota bacterium
ATACTGAATCTATGATATTTTTTGTTTCCCTAATTAATAGTATATTACAAATTATGTAACAGATAAATATAAATTAATGATATAATGGGATATAATGTAAATAAAAATTTGAAATAATAGAAGCTGGTAATAATACATTTAACCTTTTTCTTATAAGACATCTCTGTAGAATATTGTTAATCATATAAACATTTAATTAGATACAAGTTAAACTAAAATTTAAAAAGGAGGTAATTGTAATAAAAACCTTATTAGCGATTTTATTTTCCATAGGAATAACTGGATTACAAATATTTTTATCTAAAAAGGAATCTAAAGGGCTAGGGCTTATATTACCTATAATATCAATAATAATTTCAATTCTCTTTTGTTTAAATATGAATTTCTTCGTTAACGAATCTATTGGACAAATCATTTATACTTTAGTAATAGCCTTTTTAATGACAAATATACCAACAGCAGTTCTTCTAGCAATTTATTTTAGTTGCCGTTCCCAATTAAAGGTTTGAATTTGGTTATCAATTTTAAAACATTGTTCGTATAATTTTATGAATTAAAGGGGTAAAAAATGAAGAATATTAATTTCAAATTGGAAATATTGATGAACAATGCTATTCTATATCTTTCAACTGCAATAAATACTACAGGGCATAATAGCAAACCAGTTCTTCTTCATAGTATTAGAGTGGGTCTTTACTTATATGAAGAAGGGTATAATGAAGATATTGTTTTATCAGGCTTGTTACATGATATTTTAGAGGATACAGAAACTCCACAAAAGAATTTACAGGATAAATTCGGAGAAAAAGTTACTGATATAGTATCTTCAAATTCATTTAATACTTTAATAGTTGATAAAACCCAGCGATTTAAGGACATGTTTAATAGATGTGTGACATATGGGAGGGAGGCAGTGATTGTAAAAGCAGCAGATATTCTTGATAATAGTAATTATATTCAATTTGTAAATGATGCGGAAATGAGAAAATGGCTTTTGTTTAAGATGAAATATTTTATAAATATATCAAAAGATTTAATAGGGAAAGAGGATATCTGGAATAGGCTAAATGAAAAATATAATAGTTTAATTACTGATTTTGCTTCGTAATATTCATCTGCTTCGAATTAGTATTTTAAAGGAATTAAAGAAAGGAGGGGATTATTATGAAGTCACTCTTGTACAGAAATCCAGTAATATCAGCAATTGCTATCAATTTCATGGCTATGATTTTATTTATGTATTCAATAAATCAAAGAATAACCCCACTTACAATATCATTAATGTTAACAGGAGTTGTGAATAGAAGAATTCTTGATAATGGTATTAATTTAAATAAGCAGAAAAAAACAATCATCAAGTCAGATTAAATCAAATTATTAACGGAGTATAGTGTGTAATTTTCAAATAAGTTAAATTAAGGCATAGCTTAAAAGTAATTTATACTAAAACCATACTAGGAATACAGTTTTTTAATTCGAGTTATTAAACAATTGTAAACTTAGTTGCTAAGTTTGTAGGAGCAATTTAAAATGAGAAAAAAGTATTTAACTGTTATATTGATCATATTTATTTTTTGTTTTACTGGCTGTATGAAATCAAGTTCAAATATTGAAAATTATCTTAACAGTGGAACCTCAATTGATTCAAAAGCAAAAGACATTATGCCTTCTCTTGATGATTTGCCTAAAAATCAGAGTATAGCTTACAAATATACTCATAAATCATTTATATTTGAATCTGATTCAGTTGCTCTTATTGTTAACTATGATGATGAAACCTTTAAGAGTGAAAAAGATAAATTAACAAAGAAGTATACTTACTTGGATAAAAATGTGATTTCAAGTTTTGACGAAAGCAAATATTATATTCCGGAATATGAGTTCTCAATAAATAGTTATACTTTTAATGTTATTGCTGAAGATGGAAAACACAACATGCAATATCCCCATTCTTTTGGCATGATTGGAACATCTGATAAAAAGAAAAGTATAGCGTATTTATATTTTTATGATACGGATTTAGATTATATCGGAGAAAAAAATGTAAAACATCCTATGGCTGATTTTGTTAAGGAATATTTTGATTATAATTTTTAACCATTAACTGAACCTGCTTAGATTACTAATAAGTTAAGTAAACAGCTCAAAATATGCTGTATGCTTTAATATATAATTGGCAGCCTTCTCAGACTGCCAAAACTTTTAGTATTCGATTTTTCTCTCCATGACATAGGATGTGCCAAGGAAAGTTAATGCAAAAACAAATATATCTACAAATACAGAGCTTAAGCTGCTGATCATTCCCAAGAAAGCATAGTTTATTATAGGAAATTTATCCGCCAAAGACTGCAGGTAAGAAATAACTGCGACTGTTGCTGCAAATACACCAATGCTTATAGGAATTGCAATTTTATTTTTGTGTGAAGCCCATTTTGAAATTGATATACAGAAGAAAAACAATAAATAAAATGAAGCATAACCAAATAGTCCATTAATAATACTGAAAATCGTTTCTGCCGGGTAATCAAACACTTTCTTTGAAACATTGAAAACTGAAGCTACTATATCTGCATTGAAATTAGTCAAAACAAAGAAAAACATTACTATAGTAAAAGCTGAAACTATACCACAGATAATGGTGACGCATACTGTAGCAACTAATTTTGAAGCTATCTTCTCCCAGGATGGCTGGGGTATCATCAGCTCAAGGGCTGCCTGCTTGCCGGATAAGTCCTTATTGTACCTTGAAATCCCTTCTATAAAAGGATATATAAATAATATACCTGCCATTATAAAATATAATGCAGCAATAAGAAAGAAAGATACACCAACATTCCTTTGACTGTTAGTACTTATAATATACGTACTGGCACTATTTTGATAAAATACTCTCAGGATAAGAAGCAGTACAAGCTCTACAAGTCCATAACCTAAAAGCAGATGCTTATTACTCTTCCATTTCTTCCAAAATTCAAATTTTAATAACTTTCCTAACATGCAAATACCTCCCTGTACAGCTCATCAAGAGTCATTTTCTTTTCGCTTCTTATATCCTCAGTATTTCCCGAGAATTCAATTCTGCCTTCCTTAAGGAAATATACCTGATCCAGTAAGCTCTCCACCTCGTTAATCAGATGGCTGGTAATTATCATAGAGCTTTCATAGCTGAAGCCCTTTAAAATGGCCTTTAATATCTGCTCTCTTGCCACAGGATCTACACCATTAAGCGGTTCATCCAGAATTATCAGCTTAGCGTCACGAGATAGTGTAAGTGCTAAGGCCAGTTTTTCCTGCATTCCTTTAGACAAACCCTTTACTGCCATTTCTTCATCCAATTTCATAAATTCCAGCATCTCATTAAATTTTTCAGGGTTGAAATCCTTGAAGAATGACATATAAACTTTTTTAGCATCACTAATTTTCATCCAGGGATATAAAAAATCGCTGTCAGGAAGATAAGCAATTAATTCCTTTGTTTTATGTCCAATTTCATTTCCGCATACCTTTATATTCCCGCTGGTAGGTCTTATAAGTCCTGCAACCAGCTTTAATAATGTAGTTTTTCCGCTGCCGTTTGGTCCTAATATTCCAACAATCTTTCCTTTTTCTATTGTCAGATCAAGATCACTTAAAGCCTTTTTAGTAAAATATTTTTTACTGACAGATTTACACTCCAGAATTTCCATTTTCGTACTCCTCCAATACCTTAACAAAATAATTTAAAATTTCTTCTTTGTCCATTCCCAGATCTCTCATATCTTCCATATATCTTTCAGAATATTTTTGAGCCTGGGTGTTTTTTATTTGCTTCAAAAGCTGATCACCTTCTACAATAAAAGTTCCTATACCTCTCTGAGAATGAGTTATACCTTCCCGCTCCAGTTCCTGAAATACTCTTTGTACAGTATTCGGGTTAACATTGAAGCTTTCAGAAAACTCTCTGACAGAGGGCATCTTATCTCCGCCCTTAAGTCTGCCGGACACTATATCTGCTTTTACTTTTTGTATTATCTGCATATAAATTGGTGAACTGTCATTAAACTTAAACACAAATGCACCTCCTTCTTAGGATATTAGTGTACTATCATAATAATACACTAATACTATTATGTCAATAGTTTTAATAAAAATATTAGAATCAGGTTCACCTACTCAGGTAAGTATGTTTTGTATTATAATATATAAAAGATATTTTTATACAAGGAGGTAGAATAATGAATAAATTTAAAGAAATAAAGCCGGTGGAATTAAATAAAAGTCCATTTAAACTGGTAGGCAGTGACTGGATGTTAATTACTGCAGAGAAAGAGGGCAGGGTAAACACAATGACAGCTTCCTGGGGAGGGTTTGGTGTTATGTGGGGCAAAAATGTAACATACGTTGTGATAAGGCCTAACAGATACACTAAAGAATTTGTAGATAACTCTGATACATTTTCCCTAACATTCTTTGATGACAGCTATAAAAAACAGTTGAGCTACTTAGGAAGCGTATCAGGAAGAAATGAAGATAAGATAGAAAAATCTAAGCTGACGGTGGGAAGTTATGATAACACTCCCTGCTTTGAAGAAGGAAATCTTGTAATTATATGCAAAAAACTATATAAACAGGAGTTTAAACCTGAAGGCTTTATTGAGAAAGAGCTGGATAAGAAATGGTATTCAGAGAAAGATTATCATACCATGTATATATCTGAAGTTAAAAAAATTCTTATAAAATAGAAAGTAAAAGGGCTTTGATCTTTTAAAATCAAAGCCTTATTTAAACACCCTTAAAGCAGGTGATAATTTTTAAGCCTGTTTTCTTGCTTTTAATTTCAGCAGCTTTTCAATATAAAATGTTATTATTGAGAAGAATGAAATTATACTTAAATTACTTAAAATTGTACTTAATATATTGGAACTGCCGGAAGCTTTCATACCCCCTCTGCCCATTCCTCCTGCGCCATTACCATTAAAATTACCTCCATTTGGCGGCACCGGGCGGCTGTTGTCATTAGTATTAACTGATCCATTATTGTTGGCAGCATTATTGGTATTCCCGTTAGCTGAATTGTTGTTAGTATTAGCATTAACATTAGCAGAATTGTTGTTATTGCTATTACCATTGGGGGGATTACCATTATTATTTCCTGGATTAAAATTACCATCTGAAGGCATCTTGCCCATGCCCGGTTCTTGCTGTGAAATTGAAGACCCTGGAATAATTTTGGTAAAGTAGCTATTAGAATATATATTGTATGAACCAAAGGCAAATAAGGAAACAACTAAAACTGAATTAATTATTTTACATGTCATTCCTTTTTTACTTATTTTAAAAGTATTTTTAAATACATTCATTACCCAGTCCCAGTGAAGGCCTACATGAATTCCTATAAGCATAAGAGCTATATAGGACAGTGAAATATGAAGTGACTGGTTTCCTGCAGATTTGAATATACCTGAGAATAAAACCTTTGAAATGGATATGCCTGTACCGATGATAAGTGCCATATCAATTAACAGTAATAAGTCTACTATGTATCCAATTCTTGTTTTTAGCTTTATTTTAGAATTGAAAAATTTAATGGTTATTTTTTTTACCCATTTGAAATTTATTAGGATATGGATTATAAAAGCCATCCCTAAAGTTAAACCTGCAATTTCATGGAATGATATTCCTGATATTGCATTTTTATTAAAAAGTAAAACAAAAACCAGAGCCATAAGAATGTCCAGTATGATTTTTATATAATTTATTTTTTTCATGATAACCTCCTAAAAGTAAGCCTAAGGCAAATTTGATTTCTATATTCAAATTATAAACACTAATTGTCACGCAAATTTAAATAAAATATGTGAAACCAATGTGATTTGCCTTTAGCTTTAATGTGAAGGTTGAGGAATTTAATTTTATGTGATTTAACCTATTTTGAAACAGATCGGGCAGAAAATTTTTCGTTAATCCAGTACTTACTTTGAAATGCACATATTATTATCATAATTATTAATACTGATAAGAAGGAATTGCCTGTGCCGATTATATTGTAAAGAGGTGCAGAAATAACCAGACCTATAATTGCAAACATTGTCAGCAATATTTTGTAAAAGGAAAACACCCTGCCTAAATATTCATTAGGTATGGAATTTTGAATTATAGTATGTGAGTAGGTTTCATTAATATTATCAGCAGCTCCAAGAATAATTAAAAAAATAAATGTCAGAACAATGTTATGGGAATACCCAAACAGTGTAAATAAGGTGCTGCTAATTATAGCAGAAACTGCAAATATTTTAACAGGATTATGATTATGCAGTAATTTAACAGCAGCAGGCACAGTAAGGCCCCCAATTGCCAAAGCATAATCAAAATATATGATTCCCTCCGGTTTCATGTTTAAGAGCAGATCAGAAACAGCGACCTTGTAGGTTTCATAAAACCTGCCTATTACAGCAAAAACACTCATAATAATAAATACTGTTTTAACATCCCTGTATTTTATAAATATTTTGCAGCCTTCCACGCTGCTCTTTATGATTCTATCTTTTTTTATAAATCCGTCTGTTTTTAAGTAATCATACTTTATATAAGCAAACAGGATGCCTGAGATTAAAAAACTTAAAGAATTTATTATAAATAAAACATCAGCTCCATAAAGTTTATACAAAATGCCCCCAATGGCAGGAGATAAAAAAACGCTGGTAGACTGCAAAAATGAAAATACAGAATTTGACCAGGATAACTCTTCTTTTGAAACTAATTCAGGCAGAATGGCTGTTTCTGAGTTCACATCAATATCATTTAATGACTGAAGTAAAAAAGCCAGTAAATATATAAGCCATAATTTATTAGTGTCTGTATAAATAAAAAGTAAGGCAATTACTGCACTTATTAAATTTGTAAAAATAATAATCTTTTTCCTGTTATAATTATCGGATATAACCCCTGATAAATATAAAAAAGGGATTCTAAGTACTGCTCTTGAAAGCCACATTAAAGCCACGGAGCTAACAGATTTTGTCATATTGTAAAGGTATATGGTTATGCCGATATTGTATAGATAATCTCCAATAGTTGAAATGAATCCGCCTGCAGTTAGTAAGGTAAAATTCCTGTTTTTAAATAAATTCTTATACATGGCATCACTCCTAAAGAAAAGGTAAACATATTTTACCAAATAATTCATAAAAGTATAAGACTGCAATTTTAAAATTTTATGTGATATAATTAAGATAGAGAGATAGATAAGTACGGATTATTAGGGAAGCATATGAAGAGCTTCCCTTAATTATTATGAAATAAAAACAGGAGGGTTTAATATGACACTGCAGGATATGAGAAATAATAAACCAACAGAGGAGTGGAGAGAAAGCCTGGAAGAAGGAGATGAATTATTTACAGAAGAAAGTATTACTGAAAGTGAAAGAGCTCTGGATGATTTTATAGATGGATTAATTGCTTTAAAAGATGATAAAAATGAAGATAAAATTATGGAGCTTGTTGCAAAGGTTGTTTCGGAATTTAATACTTTAAATGATAAATACGATTACTACATAGAGACCCTTGAAAGAGAGGATTTATGTGATTTTATCATGGAAGCTGCACAGACAGCAGGTTTAGAAACTGATGAAGATATAACTGAAGAGTGGAGAGAATGGTAAATTAGTGCTGTTTATAAAAAGGAACGTAAATGTGATAATTTTACGTTCCTTTTATAGCCAGAAATTTAATGCTACTTTGTGTTTATATTAATGCTGCCTGATGTAGTATTTAAAATAATACTGTTTTTGCCGCTTACTACTGTGCCGGTTAATTGATTTCTTCCCTGACTGCCTTCTATTGTAACAGGGAACTCACAGCTTATCTTCCCGGATACTGATCTTGATTGAATTTTGAATTGAGATGCAGAAGGAAGAGATAGTTCTATATTACCTGAAATGCATTTTAGTTCAACAGTATTGTTAAATTCACTATAATCAATATTTATTTTCCCTGAAACACTTTCTCCATTTACATCTCCATTAAACTTAGTAAAATCGATACTCCCGGAAACACTTTTAAAATCTGCAGAGTTTACAATTATATTATTGCCGGATATGGCCCCTGAGGTAGATTTTGCTTTTAATTCATCGCAGGTTATATCATTTAAATTTAATTTCCCAGAAACAGAAATTCCAGAAATACTTTTTAACTTCATTTTATTAACATCAATATTACCGGAAGATGTTATTATATTTAAAGACTTATTATAATTTTCAGGTATATAAATATCTAATTTTAAATTAGATTCAAATATACTGAATGATCCCGACCTTTCCTTGTCTGTTGTAATCTCCAGGTTTCCTCCGTTTGCATTCAGGTAAAGCTTTGGCTCATAAGTTCCATTAATACTGCCATACATATGAACTTTAACATCATTTCTTTTTTCAGTAATGATATTAATATCAGCACAGGCTGATTCTGCATTTATTTCATTTATTCCATTTATGCTTCCGCTTTTTTCATCATTTAATTTATACTCTTTTGAATTTCTGGAATTAATTAAATTTCCATTGTTAATATTAATTAAATTTTTGTGCCCGCCTGTAATATTAAAAACAAGAAATCCTATTCCAAAGCAAACTATAACAATTGAGGTTAGCCAAATTATAATCTTTTTCATATTTATATTTTCAAACATATTTTTCACCCCTATTTTTTTATAATATTTATATTCCAGTTTAAATATTTCACAGTAAGTTTATATAAACACTTTGACAGATAACATAGTCCAATAAACATTAATAGCCCTAATGCAGTAAGACCTATTCCAAAGAATAATACAGCAAGAGGATTAATCCCCAGAGTATTGACTAAAAAGGGTGCAGCGATTGAAATAATCGGACTTATTATAGCAGCTATTCCGGATATAAATAAGGAAATTGAAACAGCAAATAATCCTGTGATTACACCTATAATTCCGAGAAATGGTCCAAGAACTATTACTATATTAAAAAAACCTAATGCAATTGCTGAAAGTACTGCTGAAAACAGGTTCTTTGCGCTGGGATGTTCTTCCGCTCTTTCTAAAGCCATGGAAGCCCTGTAGGATTTACCTATGGCTTTAGGATCACCTAATTCTCTGCATATTTCTTCTTCAGTTTTTCCATTGTTAATTCCGATTTCAAAATGTTCATTATAGTCATATAAAATATCATATATTTCATCCTGTGGTAAATTACCAAGCGAAGATTTTAATATTTCTATAAATCTCTCTTTGCTCATGATCAATTCCCCTCTTTCATTTATTTATATAAACAAAATTTATTCAATAATTGTTTTATCTACAATCCTGCCAACACCACTTACGAATTTTTTCCATTCCTTAATCAGGACTATACTTTCCTGCCTGCCAAGTTCAGTAATCTTATAGTATTTTCTTGGAGGACCTTCTTGTGATTCCTGCAGATAAGTCACTACATAGCCGTCGCTTTTTAATCTCCGAAGCAGAGGGTATATTGTTCCCTCTGATATATCTATATCTTTAGAAATCTCTTCTACCAGTTCATAGCCATAACAGTCCCTTTGGTAGAGTTCTGCCAAAACACAAAGTTCAAGAACACCTTTTTTAAATTGAACATTCATATATTCTATTCCTTTCTATGTATATCTTTGTCTGATTATATTATAATGCAATGTATCGTTTAATGCAAGGTACTAAACAATATATTTAACAAATTTTATCATCTTCATAAGTAATGATTATCAGAATAGGATAGTTGTAAAAATTTCCAATAATAGATATAATAAAGTTAGGATATTATTGGAATATTATAACAATTAAATCAAAACAAATTAAAAAAAGAGCCGGCAATACGTTCCAATAATATACACTTGTAAAAGATGATGTCCTAAGACATTTATAGAGTGCAAAGTAACAATGCATTAATTTATTAAATTTAGGAGGGAGAATGATAATAAAAAAGATATCTAAAGTTTTTATAATCCTTGTATTTTTAGCGTGTATATTATCTATGTTTTACTTTAACAGCAGGACAATAATGTTCTCTTCAAATATGGGGAAATGCATTGATAACTTTTGGGATAATGAAGTTAGCATTAAAGAGGTAAAAGACTTTGAGGTATATGGTAAAAAGTTTAAATTGATACTAAGCACACCTATTAATAATAAAAAATATAAATATCTTAATTGTTATGAAGAGAAAATGAATGGCTTATATTATAAGTATTATCAAGCCTCAGAACAAGGTGGAAGTAATAATTTATTTGGTTTCTCTACTGTATTTGTAAATGATTCAAATAATGGAAGCTATTTTACTATAGTATATGGTTACAATAAAGATTTTCAAGTAGCTAGTTATGAAATAAAAGTTAATGGGTTAGAAAAAAATATAATATCGAATGTATCAAGCAAAGAATACTTTATTGATGCATTTAAAGGGAAGTTCCAAGATATAGTGAACGTCATAGGTAAAGATGGGAGCAACAAGATAAATGTTTTTATTGATTAGTTAATTAATCATTAAATTTTTCTTTATAATGTCATTTGTTGGCTGTATTGTCAGTTAACCGAAATGAATTGGAGGGAATTATTATGGTCGCAACCATTCTTTATTGGGGCGTTGTCGCTGCCTTATGCGGCTGGTGGG
>JAJBWD010000215.1:0-28464 GCA_032907345.1 Bacillota bacterium
AGCTGATTCTCCTTCGTCTGCCATAAGAGTATTACTGTATTTTAAATCCATAAGGCTTGTCAAGGCGTACATAAGATCCGGATTTTCACAGTTTAAAAATGATATTATGTTTCCTGAACAGCCTGTGGCTTCAAGCCAAATTCCTTTTAATTTTTTTTCACTGTTTTTTTCTATTATATCTTTAGCATCATTAAACATTTTTTCTGTAATACTATCCATAATATCTCCTTACTTTATCAGTATCCCTACCTTTGGAATATTGTCCAGTATGTCCTTTTTGTGACAGGCATTAAATTCTCCGGTTAAATCCTTTCCTGCTGTATATCCAAAATGAGTTCCACCGCCCCAGGCCGGTACATTACTTACATCATAAACAATTCCGTCAACAGCTGCATAAGCCTTTTCACCGGCCCTGCCACTATATTTAGCTAAATCTTCTAAAGTAAACTGGGTTTCCAACCTCTTTAAATTCTCTTCTTCCTTATTAATTAAATCTTCATAATAGGATTCCTGCACAGGGCATAAACTATAGGAACACAAATGCTTATAAAATTTAATCTTCTTTAGAATTTTTGCCTTTTCCATAATACATCTCCATAATATTTATCATCATTTTATGTATATGAAGAATTAAAAAATTTCTTTGAAAATGAAAAAAATAACCCATAGGCAGCCTGTGAGTTATTTGTACTTTAAATAAATTTAATTATTTTCTGAATAAATATCCGAAAATTCAATATTAATTCTTTCTATATCTACTTCATAGTTCTTATTTTCATCTGCTGATTCATTACCCTTTATAATTGGGAGATATATTATAAATTCACTTCCCTCACCCAATTTGCTTTTAGCTTCTATTTTCCCTTTATGCATTTCAACTAAGGATTTAACTAAGGATAATCCTATCCCTGTCCCCTCTCTGTTTCTGCTTAAAGACTTATCCACCTGATTAAATCTTTCAAAAATAGAATTTAATTTCTCCTGTGGAATACCAATACCATTATCCTTTATTGATATTTTTATTCCTTCATCCTGATCATTTATATTCACCAATATTTCTCCGCCCTGACCTGTGAACTTTATTGAATTTGATATTATATTAAGTATTATTCTTTCTATTTTGTCAGGGTCACAGGCAGTAATTTTTTCTTCTACATCTGTATCAAAAATAAGCTTTATTCCTTTACTCTCCACATAAGAAGCAACAGATAAAGTAATGTTTTCAATAATACTTATAATATTACAATTCTGGAATCTAAGTTTAACAAATCCTGAATCTATTCTTGTTATATCAAGAAGATTATTAATCAGTTTTATAAGCCGGTAGCAATTTTGCTTCATCATATTGAAATACTTTCTTCTGATCTTTTTATGCTCTTCAGACCCATCATTATATAGGTTTAAAGTTTGAACAGCAGCAAATATAACATTCAGAGGGGTTTTAAGTTCATGGGAAACATTAGCAAAAAAATCAGTTATCAGTTTATTCATTTCTCTTGTTTCATTAAGCAGTTTAATGTTCTTCTCCACATCTCTCTGGAGTTTCTCCATCTGAATCTCAGGGGTTATATCATGAAGTATACTTAATATGGTCGGTTTTCCTTCATATATAATAAGTGTGGATTTGTTTTCTACTTCTACAATCTTTCCATCTAATCTCAGTAATTTACTATTATAAGATATAATACTGTTTATATTTTTATTTATCTCATCATGCTTTTTTCTTATAAATTCATGGATATCAGCCGGAATTAAATCATATATTTCTCTTCCCTGCAGTTCTTCCTGGCTGTTATATCCTATAAGCTTAAATGCACTTTCGTTTGCGAAAAGCAGAATACCGTTTCGCTGTACAATAATTGCATCCATGGAATGTTGAATCAGTAATTTATAGCTCTCTCTATTTTTAAACAATACATCTTCCAGCTGGCTTTCCAGCTTAGTCTCTTTTGTTACGTCTGTTAAGATTACCATAATTTTGTCTGCATTTTTTTCTTCTATGAATCTATACTGCATTTTAATATATTTATTATTGATAATAGCAAAAGATGGAAGACTAGAGATGTAAATCTGCTTTGCATATATATCTTTTTCATTAAATACTTCAGCTAAATTATCTGCTATAGCTTTCTTTTCTCTTTTATTATCATTATACAATACTTCCGGAAAATATTTATCTGATACATTAAAGTCAAAAATCTTAGTGCAGGCCTGGCTATATTCTTTATCAATAATCAAGTCCTGCCCAATTTTTAAAAATCCTTGTCCTGAATTATCCAGTAAATTTTTTGAGGAGGCTTCCGCTTTCTTTCTGTCTTCTATCTCCTGCTGCAGTTTTTTATTTTCTCTTATATCATTAATTATGATAAGAGTCCCCATAAAGTCTTTGTCTTTATCATATATCTCAGTTGATTTAACTTTAACCGGAATTTTATCACCATTCTTACAAATACATAGTGTTTGGTCCATTTGCTTTGGCAAAATTTTTAAATCTTGAAATAGAAACGGATAGTGTTTGTTAATTAAATCTTTTTTTTCATAACCAAGAATATCCGTAACTTTATTGTTGCAGTATGTAATTAAATTGTCAGTATCTAAAAGCAAAACTATGTCTTCGATTTTTGACACTATATATTCTGCAGCATAATTCGATGTAAGATTCATGAATTTATATTTTGTTATAGCATAGAAGATTCCAAAAGCCCAAATGAGTGATATTATCTGAGCCATAAATACATCTATCAGACCAAGCATAGGCAGTATATTTTGAAATGTTATTCCAAGAATAAATGAAACAAGACCTGTTTCTACTATTATCTTAGCCTGCTTTTTTTCCTTGCCTATTTTTGTCTTTCTTCCCCACGCCCATATTATAAAAAGGCTGCTTAAAATATAGACTGTGGTTAAAACCATGTTTATATTTGAATATATTGAGTACATAATCAAGGTTATATGAGCACCTGGCCTAAATAAAACAACATTTGATATAAACATTACAATTCCCGGAATATATATCAAAATTAAATTCCTTTTATTTTTTAATATTTTAGTATTTCCAGTGAAAACAAAGGAAAAATGTAATGATATTCCATAATATGAACACCAGCCTGCAGCACCCAATAAATCTATCAGCCAATATTCTCTAGTTGTAAAGAGATGCCTGTTATACATAAATATATATGCAAAACACCATATAGCAAAACTTATGCACTGAGCTGCAAAAACTCTGTTGAGTTTAGCGTCTTTATTTAAATTTATAGCATAAACAGCTAAAAAAACATATACAAGAAATGCAAATATGGATTCAATAGTTAGAAAACTCATTACTTCCTCCTGATAACCTTAATAAATATAATTATACCAGAATTTTGGCTAATGGGTAAATATAACCATAACAAAATATTGAAAAAAGAAAAGGTAACCTAATGGGGGAAGGAATTTGAAATTCCATATCAGGTTACCGTATAAATCCTATAAATTATTTATATTATTATTTTGATTTTGATTTTGAAATTACATCAAATGCAACTGCCATTAAAAGAACAAAGCCCTTTATTGCCTGCTGCCAGTCGCTGCCTACACCCATGATAGACATACCGTTATTTAAAAATCCCATAACAAGAGCTCCAATTAAGGTTCCAACTACAGTACCATAACCGCCTATGGCAGATGCACCTCCGATGAAACATGATGCTATGGCATCCAGTTCAAAGTTAACGCCTGCTGTAGGAGTAGCTGCCTGAAGCCTTGCAGTAAATACAAATCCGGTTAATGCAGCTAAAACAGCCATGTTAACATAAACCCAGAACAGAACCTTATTAGTATTTATTCCTGATAATTTTGCTGCCTTTTCATTTCCTCCCATTGCATAAATATATCTGCCTGGTACGGTATTTGTGGCTATAAATGAATAAACCAATACTAAAGCTACAAGTAAAACAAGTATTATCGGTATTCCCTTATAGGAAGCTAACCAGTATCCGAAAATATTGATAACAAATAATATAGCTGCAACTTTTATTACAAAGAATGGTATGGAAATATTATCAAAACTATATTTTCTCCTGTTTCTTCTGTTTTTAAGTTCAATAAGCAAGTAAATAACAGATGCTATAAGTGCTGCAACAATAGCGGTTACATTAATTTTTGTTCCAAATACATTTAGAAAATCAGGTATAAATCCTGAGCTTATTGCCAGTGATGATTTTGGAAGAGGTGCTATTGTTTTGCCCTGAAGTATTATCAGAGTCATGCCCCTGAAGAGCAGCATACCAGCAAGAGTAACAATGAATGCAGGTATCCTGATATATGCTATCCAAAATCCCTGCCACATTCCAATTAATAAACCCGCTCCTAATGCTAGTACTAATGTCCAGAATAAAGATAATTTTACAACAACCAGTAATGTTCCAATTAAAGCACCTATTAATGCTACTATTGAACCAACTGAAAGATCAATATTGCCTCCGGTTAAAATACATAATACCATGCCTGTTGCCAGAATAATTACATAACTATTTTGAAGAATCAGATTAGTAACATTCTGAGGCTTAAGCAGTATTCCTCCGGTCAGTCCTTCAAATAATAATATTATAAAAACCAAAACTATCAGCATTGCATATTGTCTGATATTATTTTTAAAAGTACCTTTCATTTTATCCATTATTTTACCTCCTTGTTGCTTAACATAATACACTTCATTACGCTTTCCTGAGAAGCTTCAGCTCTATCAAGCTCGCCTACTATTTTACCTTCATTCATTACATAAACTCTATCGCTCATGCCCAGTATTTCAGGAAGCTCAGACGAAATAAATATAACACATTTTCCCATATCAGCTAAATGATTTATGATAGTATATATTTCATATTTTGAACCAACATCAATACCACGGGTAGGCTCGTCTAATATCAGCACGTCCGGATCTGCAAAAATCCATTTGCTTAAAACTACCTTTTGCTGATTTCCTCCAGATAAATTACCGGCTTTTTGCATGATACTGGAGGACTTAATATTAAACTTTTTGCGATATTCTTCTGCCACCTTGGTTTCTTTGTTATTATCCACTACATTATGTCCGCTTATTTTTTCCATGCTGGCTATTGTTATATTTCTTTTTATATTATCAATTAAATTGAGTCCGGCAGATTTCCTGTCTTCTGTTACATAGGCTATTCCATGATCAATAGCTTGTCTTACATTATTAAGATGAATTTCTTTACCATCTTTAATAATAGTACCGGATATATTTTTGCCATAAGATTTACCAAAAATGCTCATGGCAAATTCAGTTCTTCCAGCACCCATAAGTCCTGAGAAGCCAACAACTTCACCTTTCCTGACATAATAGCTGGCATCCTTAACAATTTTCCTGTCATCAACTAAAGGATCATAAACATTCCAATTCTTAACCTCAAATCCAATATCTCCGATTTTTGAATTTCTGGCCGGGAATCTGTCTGTTATTTCACGTCCAACCATGCTTTTTATTATTCTGTCTTCACCTATATCGTCCTTTCCCTTTACCAGTGTTTCAATCACAGCACCATCTCTGATAATTGTAATTTGATCTGCCACCTTTGATATTTCATTTAATTTATGAGAAATCAGAATGGAAGTCAGCCCTTCCTTTTTAAATTGAAGAAGCAGATTCAGAAGATTATTTGAATCCTCCTCATTTAAGGCTGCAGTAGGTTCATCCAGTATCAGAAGCTTAACTTTCTTAGCAAGTGCTTTTGCTATTTCAACCAGCTGCTGTTTTCCTACACTGATATCTTTTATCAGTGTTCTGGAATCCTCATTTAGTCCCACCATTTTTAAATGTTTATTTGCTTCCTGGAAGGTTGCATCCCAGTTTAAAACTTTATTCTTTGCTCTCTCATTACCTAAATACATATTTTCTCCAATAGATAGGTATGGTATTAATGCCAGTTCCTGATGGATTATTGCAATCCCTTCTTCTTCGCTGTCTCTTATAGTCTTGAATTTACATTCTCTGTCGTTCATTATGATCTTTCCGGTATAAGTACCATAGGGATATACACCACTTAAGACATTCATTAATGTGGATTTTCCTGCCCCATTTTCCCCTACCAATGCATGAATTTCACCGGATGTTATCTTTAGATTTACATTAGAAAGTGCCTTAACTCCCGGAAAAAGCTTAGTTATATTTTGCATATCCAGAATAATTTCAGCCATTTATTTTTCTCCTTTCGTTATAAATTATATTCGCTTTGCAGGTGGAGAATGTAAATTCTCCATCTGCAAGGCGAACACCAAAAGGTGTTCACCAATATTTTATTATTTAAGGTCTGACTCTTTATAGTAACCACTGTCTACAAGTATTTTTTTGTAATTTGATGCATCAACGTATACTGGATCACAAAGGAATGATGGAACTACTTTATTGCCATTATTATATGTTTTTGTATCATTTACATCAGCTGCTTTTCCTGCCATAACTGCATCTACCATTTCAACAACTTTAGAAGCCAGTGTTCTTGTATCCTTAAATACTGACATTGACTGCTGCTTATTAATAATAGCTACTACATTTGGCTTATCACAGTCTTGTCCAGTTAATATTGGGTATGCTTTATCAGCTGATCCATATCCTGCGTTTTTAAGTGAAGCAACGATACCTATAGCTAAACTATCATTTGGGGATAAAATAACATCCAGTTTTTTACCAGCAGCATAATTAGCAGTTATAATATTATCCATTCTGGCCTGTGCTGTTTCTGATTTCCATCCTTGAATAGCTATTTTATTGTAATCAGTTTGTTTACTTTGTACTACTAATTTACCATTGTCTATATATGGCTGAAGGATGCTCATTGCTCCGCTGTTAAAGAATTTTGCATTGTTGTCATCTGGAGATCCTGCAAATAATTCAATGTTGAAAGGTCCTTTCCCATCCTTTAATCCAAGCTGTGATTCGATATATTGTCCTTGTATAACACCAACCTTGAAATTATCAAATGTAGCATAATAATCTACATTAGGAGAGTTCATTATCAAACGGTCATAAGCAATTACTTTAACATTTGCGTCTTTAGCTTTTGCTAATACATCTGTCAGTGCAGCACCATCTATTGAAGCTATAACAAGAACTTTACAGCCCTTTGTTATCATATTTTCAATCTGAGATACCTGGGTATTTACATCATTTTCTGCATACTGCAGGTCAACTGTATAGCCCTTTTTCTCAAGCTCGGACTTCATATTAGCTCCATCCTGATTCCAACGCTGCAGTGATTGTGTAGGCATTGCAACACCAATTAATTTGTCTTTACTGGTTGTCCCAGTGCTGGCTGTCTTAGCTTTACAACCTGCAAGACTTAGTACCATAATGCATGTTAGAAATAGTGATAATAATTTTTTCATATTTTTCTCCCCTTTTTATATTTTTATTTAACCCATTTCTGGATAAATATAAACTAATTTGAGTAAAGTAGATTAATTTTTTCTCACTTCTTTCTTAATATAGGTTTTAACGATCTAAATGGTTTTTTATTAATATTATGGTATTTATTATATATTATACCATCTTTTTCATTAGACTGCTTAATTGTTTTTATTTTAACTATTTTTGTCACAAACTCGGATAATCCGGTTTTTTAAACGTTTACGGTATCTATAGAAGATCTAATTCAGAATCTTATTCTGATAATTTATATTATCTTTTCAGTAATGGAAAAAATTTTTTGTATAGGAAGCAGTGATGCTCCCAGTATTGATGAATTTTCTTTAAGTTTTGCAGCAAATATTTTTGAATCTCCCTCTTCAAAAAAGCTATTGGGGATAAAAATTTTTTCTTTAAGCTTATCCATGAAATATTCTGAATAAGCACTTATTTTTCCACCCAGTACTATATAGTGCGGGTCCAAAATAATTATTATGTTTTGTATACCAACTGCCAGAGAATTCAGATAGTCATCAAATATTCTTTCAATCTTTTCGTCACCGGTCTTTAATTCCTGAAAAAAATCTTCAATATTTACATTTGTTTTCCCGGTTTCTTCCTTGAAGCTGTCAAGTAAGGCTCTTTCGGATGAATACATTTCCCAGCAGCCCTGTCTTCCACACTTGCAGCATCTTCCTCCCGGAACCAGAGTCATATGTCCGAATTCTCCCGCTCTCCTGTTTTTACCTTTATACAGACAATCCTGAATTACAATTCCAGTTCCTATTCCATAAGTTATGGATATATAAACCAAATTTCTCATTTCTTTAGCTATTCCTAAATTGATTTCACCAAAAGCTGCTGCATTTGCTTCATTTTCTATATACATAGGAAATGGGAAAAGGGTTTGATACTTTTTAAAATCAACATTTTTCACGCCTAAATTCGGTGCCAGCCCCAGGATAAAATCTTCTTCATCAACTGCGCCGGGAAGTGAAAAGCCAATACCCAGTATATTATCTATGTTAATTTTAAATTCCTCTATAATGTCATTTACTATAGATACTATTTTATTCATAATTGCATTCATATCTTTAATACTGTCTATAGCAAAGTCTTTATTACATTTTATTTCCGATTTCAAATTTGTAAGTATTACCCTTACATTTTCGGGGCTTATGTCAACTCCAAAGGAAAATCTGGAGTCCGGCAGGAAGCTTACTATTACTGGTCTTCTGCCTCCGGTTGAATCTGCAACTTTAACCTCTGCCACCAAGCCATCTTTTTTAAGTTCCTTTATGTTGGAAATAACAGTTGGTATGGTTATACCTATTTCCTTTGCTATATCCTGTTTTGTAAGCTCTCCTTTTTTGTTTAAGAGCATTAATATTTTTTCTCTATAATTATTCATTATTGACACCATACCTTTTCTGCTTGTCTAATAGATTTATCCTATCAAATCGTTTTCATTATGGTATTAAAAAACAATAGATTTTTAGATTTAGGGTCTTCCTATTTTAATTATTCCTAAAAAACTCATCCATGCCCTGCCTCTATTTTCTATTACATTATAAATTTACCACATGTAAACAACTTTGTAAAGTCATTTTATAAAGTTGTTTTAAAAAGTTTAGTAAAAAAATTGAACCTTTGCGGTTCAATTTTCATCTATTATGCTATGCTTTTATTTCTGAATTATAAATTTCCCTGTTCAGCTCGCCTTCAGAATTTGCAACTATTATTGATCCAACAGCATCGCCTGTTATATTAACTGTTGTTCTTGCCATGTCAACAATTCTGTCTACACTTAGAACAAGAGCAATTCCTTCAAGTGGAAGGCCAACCTGCTGAAGAACCATGGACAGCATTACAACACCTGCACCCGGTACTCCTGCTGTTCCAATAGATGCCAGGGTTGCTACCAGAATAATCATCAGCTGAGACTGGAAGCCTAAATTAATTCCAAACATCTGAGCTATAAACAGCGCAGCAACTCCCTGCATTATAGCTGTTCCGTCCATATTTACAGTGGCACCTAGCGGAATTGTAAAACTGGTTACAGATTTTGAAATACCTAAGTCTTTAGTACAGGTTTCTATATTAACAGGAATAGTGGCATTACTGCTGGAGGTACTGAACGCTACTACCATAACCGGCCAGAATTTCTTGAAAAATTTCACCGGATTTAATTTTGTAAACAGGGATAGCAGTCCTCCATATACGACAGTAATATGAATGATCAAAACGAAAATCACCAGAAGTACATACTTCATCAGCGGCAGTAAAACATCTATTCCCTGGGATATAACCACATTGGATATTAGTGCAAATACACCATAAGGTGCTATATTCATGATAATTCCAATAATTTTCATTAAAGTGTTATTTGCCTGATTAATAATATTTAAAAGCGGCTTTGCACTTTCTCCAACTAATGTTAAGGCTACACCAAATATAATTGCAAAAACAATTATCTGAAGCATATCCCCATTTACCATGGCAGAAAAAGGATTTGTGGGTATCATATTTGTGAATATGTCCATAATAAACGGAGCCTTAGCAGCTGCAGCTTCTTTTGCTGCTGTACCCAGCTTTATTCCTATACCGGGCTTTACCAAATTAGCAAGCAATAATGCAATAGTAACTGCAAAGGCAGTTGTAGATAAATAATATGCCATTATCTTGCCGCCGACTCTTCCCAGCTTTTTAACATCACCAATACTGGCACTTCCTGATATTAATGAAAACAGTACCAATGGAACAACAAGCATTTTTATTCCTCTTAAAAATACCTGTCCTATTGGATTCAGAGCCCATTTAATAAGTCCGTCATTAAGTGTTTTAGAGAAGAATGCATTTCCTATTAAGCCAAAGATAATTCCTAAGATTAGAGCAATAAAAATTTTAGTTGTAAGACTATTTTTCTTTTTATTCATTTCTAACCCCCTTTTATTTTTTGTATAATATCCGCCTTTATTACAATACTATTTATCAAACATGAAAAATATTACTAAAGAAATTGCATAATCAGCTTCAGCTTGAAAATATTTAATTTATAGTTTGTAAATTTCTCACTCAACTTTTTAATAATATGTTATAATTTACACAGCAATAATTGATAGACTATGGGGGATTTTTATGTATACTATTGTTTTCCTTTGCATTGCCGGGTTTCTGGCAGCTTTTGTTGATTCTATTGCGGGAGGCGGAGGACTAATCAGTGTTCCTGCTTTTATGCTGTCCGGTTTACCTCCCACCTTTGTTCTTGGGACTAATAAATTTTGCTCCTCATTTGGTTCAGGCGCCAGTTCTTTAAAATTCATAAAGTCAGGTAATGTAAATTTTAAACTCTTAAAGCTTCTTATTCCTTTTACTTTTATAGGTGCAGCACTGGGCGTTAAGATGGTTTTAACAATTAATGAGGATATTCTTAATGTGCTCGTTATTATAATGGTAATATTCATAGGAGTATACAGTTTATTTTCAAAAACTTTAGGATTAGAAAATAAATTTAAAGGAACTAATAAGAAAAATATATTTTTAGGAATTCTGCTATCATTTTCTCTGGGATTTTATGACGGTTTTTTCGGACCTGGTACAGGTTCTTTTCTTATATTTGGTCTAATTAAAATATTTGGATTTGATTTTGTAAATTCAGTAGGGAATGCCAAGCTTATGAATTTTGCCAGTAACATAGTATCATTAATTCTATTTGCATTAAGTGGAAGGATATATTTTACATATGCTCTGCCTGTGGCCATATTTATGATAATTGGCGCCAGAATTGGGACAAAGATAGCGCTTAATAAAGGCGCCAGGATAATAAAACCCATTTTCATATTTATGTCTTTGGCTGTTGCAGTTAAAATCATTTTCAATATGATAAAATAGCTTCCTGAATCATTCCAGGAAGCTATTTAAACTTTAATTAAAATTTTCTATTCTCAAAATGCTTTCTACCTTATTTACACTGTCTAGCTGTTCTATTATTTCAAGAGAATCTTTCATGTTTTTTTCCATACTGTTATAAGTTATGAATACCAGAGAAACATCCTCCTCCTGGTTAATATCCTGAGTTACAGATAAAATACTTATATTATTTTCGCCAAATATGGTGGATATCTGTCCCAAAACTCCTGCGGTATCCTTTATATTAAGTCTTATATAAAATTTAGGCTCATTTTCATCCGGATTTTTTATCTCTTTTATTCCCAGTCTATTATTTAAAACATTTGCAGCCGGAAGCAGCTCATTATTTCTGAGTATTGAAATAAGATCTCCAACTACTGCACTTCCTGTAGGCAGGTCCCCTGCTCCCCTTCCAATCAGCATTAAATCTCCTACAGCATTACCTTTTATAAATATGGCGTTAAAGGAATCATTAACATTAGCAAAAGGATGATTATTGGGAACCAGAGCAGGATGGACCCTAAGCTCTAATTTATTATTTCTCTCCTTTGCTATTGCCAGTAACTTTATTCTATATCCGAATTTCTTTGCATATTCTATGTCTATGCTATTAATATTATTTATCCCCTCTCTGAATATCAGGTCCGGGTGAACTTTCATCCCAAAGGCTAAGGATGATATTATAGCCAGTTTATATGATACATCATAGCCCTCCACATCTGATGTAGGGTCAGCTTCAGCATATCCTTTTTCCTGGGCTTCCTTTAAAGCTTTTTCATAAGACATTCCATCAAGTGTCATCTTGCTTAGTATATAATTGGTAGTTCCGTTTAATATTCCGATTATAGTTTTTATCCTGTTTGCTGTAAGGCTTTCATTTATCTCCCGTATTATTGGGATTCCGCCGCCAACACTGGCCTCATAATAGAACTGCACATTTTCCTGCTGAGATGTCTTAAAAAGCTCCTCGCCCCAATTTGCCAGAACCAGTTTATTTGCTGTCACCACATGTTTTTTTGCTTTCATTGACCTTAACATATACTCCTTAGAAGGTTCTGCCCCTCCCATTAGTTCTATTACTATTTTAATTTCTTTATCATTTAAGATTTCCTCAAAATTATCAGTAAGAATTCCTTCCGGGACTTCTACGTCCCTGCTTTTATTTTTATCCCTTACTAATATTTTTGCAACTTCAATTTCATAACCTGAACGCTTCATTATCTCATTTTCATTTTTTTGCAGTATCTTCCAGACACCTTTTCCTACATTCCCCAAACCCAGGATTGCTATTTTTACTTTATTCATTTTTATCCTCCTCTGCTAATGCTGCTCCCTGATAATCCAGCTTTAACTTTTTAATTTCCCACCTGTCATTTATCGTATCAAGATATAATTCTAATTTTTCTTTAAAATCTGTATTACTATTATGTATTATTGCCATAATAGTGGGACCTGCACCACTTAAAAATACCCCCAGGGAATTTAATTCCATGCATTTTTTTGTAATTTCATTATAGTTATTTATCAAAAAGCCTCTGTAATCTTGATGAAGCTTATCTCTGCAGCCTATTTTTATTAAATCAGATCTGCCGCTTTGCATAGCTGCAATTAAGAGAGACACTCTTCCCACATTAAAAACTGCATCGCTAAAAGGAATATTTTCAGGAAGTACACTCCTTGATTTTTCAGTAGACAGCTTAAAATCCGGTATGACTGCGCAAAATTTTATGCTCCTGCTCACATTTATTTTTTCAGAATATACGTTATTTCCATCCCTTACTGAAACTGTCATTCCTCCATATATAGCCGGAGATATATTATCAGGATGGCCTTCGATTTCTGTTGCTATTTTTAAAACATCACCCTTTGAAAGACCGCTTCCTGCTATTTCATTGGCAGCCATAACTCCGCCTACGATGCAGGCTGCACTGCTTCCAAGTCCTCTTGAAATTGGTATACGGCACTTCATATTAAGCTCTATTCCTTTAGCCTTATATCCTACCTCATCAAAACATCTTCTCATTGACTTGATTACCAGATTATTTTCGTTTTTATACCTGGTGCTGCAGCCAGAAATAGAAAGTCCGGTTTCTATCTCTTTTACAAGAAATGTATTATAAATATTAAGGGCTATTCCGAGTGTATCAAATCCAGGGCCCATATTCGCACTGGTGCCGGGAACTTTTATCTTAATCATAAAATCACCTATACCTTTAAAAATTCACTTATACATTTTTTCATTTCTGTTTTACTGCATGTTTTTTTATGAATTATTTCCATTTTATCCAAGCTGTTTATGGCATCCGGTATTTTGATTTCTGTATTTTGAGAAAGCTTATTTACCAGCTGAAAATCATCTGATCCTTCAGTTTCTAATCCAAGGCTGCTGCATACGCTTCTTGTAAATTTGAAGGGGCTTGCTGTAGATGCTATAATTGTGGCTCCAGTGTCTCCTGTTTCTTGTATATAATTTTCATACACATGATAAGCTACAGCAGTATGGGTATCTATTACATAATTAAAATCTTTATATACCTTATTAATAGTATCTTCAGTTTGTCTGTCATCTGCAAAGCCGCTGCAGAAATCTTTTAAGGCTTCCTTCATATCAGCATTTATTTCGTATTTTCCGTCCCTGCTTAATTTTTCCATAAGATCAGATACCATATCTTTGTTTTCACCGCTGATATAGTAGATAAGCCTTTCTAAATTGCTTGATACAAGAATATCCATAGAGGGGGAGCAGGTTACTTTAAATTCCCTCTTTGTATCATATATTCCCGTATTAATAAAATCATAAAGCACATTATTTTCATTTGATGCACAGATCAGCTTATTAACTGGAAGCCCCATCTTTCCGGCAAAATATGCAGCTAAAATATTTCCAAAATTTCCAGTTGGGACAACTATGTTTATTTTTTCATTTTCCTTTAGGCTGTTTTGCTTAAGCATATTTAAATAACCATAGAAGTAATAAACTATCTGAGGAAGAAGTCTTCCTATATTTATTGAATTAGCGGATGATAAAATATAGTTGCTGCTGTTTAAAAGATTCTTATACTCATTATCAGCGAATATTTTTTTAACTCCCCTTTGAGCATCATCAAAATTTCCTTCTATACCTACTACTAAGGTATTCTTACCTTTTTGAGTTACCATCTGTCTTTTTTGGATTTCGCTTGTTCCGTTTTCCGGATAAAATACTACAATTTTTGTTCCTGCTACATCAGCAAATCCCTGAAGTGCTGCTTTTCCCGTATCTCCTGAGGTGGCTGTGAGTATGACAATTTCTTTGTCAACTTTATTTTTCTTTGCAGCAGTTTTTAATAAATGAGGAAGAATTGAAAGAGCCATATCTTTAAATGCAAGAGTAGGCCCATGGTATAACTCTAAAAAGAAGGCATCACCGCATTTTTTTATGGGAACAATATCTTCTGCATCAAATTTATTTGTATATGCTTTATCTATACAGTCTTTAAGCTCAGAATCCTCATAGTCTGTCAGATACATTTTAAGTATATAAAAGCAAAGCTCCCTGTAGCTTAATCCCTTTAACTCCTGAAGCGGCTTATCTATTTTAGGAATTGCCTCCGGTATATAAAGCCCTCCATTCTCTCCTATTCCTCTTATAATAGCTTCGCTTGCTGTAATCAAGCTGTCTCCTCTTGTACTTTTATACCTAATTCCCATATCATTTCTCCTCTCATTTTTTGTATAAAAAAACTCCCGTCCCAAAAGGGACGAAAGTTAAGTTTCGCGGTTCCACCCAAATTATAAATTAATAATTAATTTATCACTCAAAATTATAACGTAATCAACGTACAGGCCTAATTAATTCAGCCTGTCAGCTCGGAAGTGGTTTTTAGCCTATCGTGTATGGATTTGCTTACAGCCTATGGCAATTCCTCTCTTAATACCGTATTTGCTTACTCTTCTTCGTTATTGCTTTTAAAGATTATATAAAATTCTAAATACTTTGTCAACAGAATTTATGCATTTATATTCAGTTATTTTGGCCAAGCCCAATTTCCTCTGCAACTTCTCTCATACCGTTAATAGTATGTTCTATTACGTAATCAAGATCCCATCCCAGCATATCAAGTCCTTTCTGAATGACGTCTCTTGATACTCCGGCTGCAAATTTCGGGGTTTTATATTTTTTCTTTACAGATTTAACTTCTAAATCTAAAACGCTTTTAGATGGTCTCATAATTGCAGCTGCCGTTATCAGCCCGCAAAGCTCATCTATAGTATATAGAACCTTCTCCATCTTATGTTCCGGTTTTACATCTACAGTTAAATCATAACCGTGACTTACTACTGCATGAATATACTCCTCATCAATACCCTTTTCTCTCATAATGCTCTGAACCATTATGCAGTGCTGATCCGGATACATTTCATAATCTAAATCATGCAGAAGTCCTATTACTCCCCACTTTTCTATATCCTCTTCTCCTAAAAGCCTGGCAAAATATCTCATAACTCCCTCAACAGTAAGGGCATGTTTTATCAGATATTCCGTTTTGTTATACTCATTAAGCAGTTCCCAGGCCTCATTTCTCCTTAGTTTTTTTGCCATTTTAATACCTCCCTGTACTATAAATTATAAATATGGAATTTTACAATAATTTTTATCTCAAATAATGAATGCCGGCCATTTTTTTAACATATATATATTAATTATGCAATTTTTCGACGGCACTGCTGCAATTATTATATCTATAATAGCAATATTCATTATATGATTCAATCTTTTTTAGCAAATAAAATGGAGTATATAAAACTCTAAGTTTACTATACTCCATTACTATTTACTTATTTTGTAAATTTCCAGACTAAGTCATTAATTCTTAACTCATTTCTGAAATTTAAAATATTTGTGTTATTATCAATAAGTACACATTCAATGCCCATCATCTCTGCAAAATCAAGCAGACATTCCTGTGAAACTTCATATGAAAATGAGGTATGGTGTGCACCGCCGGCAAGAATCCAAGCCTCTGCACCTTCTTTTAGTGATGGCTGAGGTTTCCATAATGTACGGGCTACCGGAAGCTTTGGCATATCCTTTTCTACCTTAACGGCATCAATGCTGTTAACTATAAGTCTGAAACGTTCTCCCATATCTATAAGTGAAGCACATACTGCAGAGCCTTCCTTGCCTGTAAATACAAGTCTTGCAGGATCAGCTTTCCCGCCAATTCCCAGAGGATGAACCTCAACTACCGGCTTTCCTTCTGCTATTGTAGGGCAAACTTCCAGCATATGAGATCCAAGTATCATTTCATTTCCCTTTTCAAAATTGTAAGTATAATCTTCCATAAAGGAAGTAGCTTTATTTTGAGCCATTATCTTCATAAGTCTAAGTAATGCTGCTGTTTTCCAATCACCTTCAGCTCCAAAGCCATATCCTTCTGCCATCAAGTGCTGGGCTGCCAAGCCTGGAAGCTGTTTTAGTCCGGTAAGATCCTCGAAGGTTGTAGTAAATGCACTAAACCCGCCATCTTCTAAGAAATTCCTTATTCCTACTTCAATTTTAGCCTGCTCTCTTACAGAATCTCTGTTTTTTCCGCCTTCCTTTGTATCAGGTGTAAAATCATATAATTTATCATATTCTTTTAATAAATCTTCAATTTCTTTATCTGCTGCACTGTCGACATATTTAACAAGCTCAGCTATTCCATAGCCATTTACCGACCAGCCGAATTTCATTTCAGTTGCAACCTTATCTCCTTCTGTAACTGCTACATCTCTCATGTTGTCCCCGAATCTTGCAACTTTAAGAACTTTGCTTTCAGCAAAAGCAGCTGCTGCATTCATCCAGGTACCTATCTTCTTGTGAACCTCTATATCCTGCCAGTGTCCAACAACAACCTTACGTTTTGTTCTCATTCTTGCATTTATAAATCCGAACTCTCTGTCGCCGTGAGCTGACTGATTCAGGTTCATGAAGTCCATATCTATTGTATCCCATGGAATATCCCTGTTAAATTGTGTATGAAGGTGCAGCATTGGCTTTTGAAGAAGTGAAAGTCCTGTTATCCACATCTTCGCAGGTGAGAATGTATGCATCCAGGTAATTATTCCGGCACATTTCGGATCAGAATTAGCTGCAATGCAAAGATCCTTTATGGCAGCCGATGTAGTTAATACCGGCTTAAATACTACCTTATAGCTTATGTCCTCAGCAGCATCAAGACCTTCTGCTATGGCTTTTGAATCCTTATCAACCTGCCTTAATGTGTCAGGTCCGTATAAATGCTGACTTCCTGTAACAAACCAAAATTCATGTTCATTTAATTTTAGCATAATAAATTCCTCCTGATTTTTATCTGTTTTCCTGTCCATAATAAGCGTTTTTGCCATGTTTTCTCAAGAAATGTTTATCTAATAACGTCTGCTCTATTGAGGTAATAGAATTATTTAACATGCATGTGTTAAATGCCAGCATAGCAACTTCTTCCAGCACAACTGCATTATGAACTGCTTCTGCTGCATCCTTTCCCCAGGTGAACGGTCCATGGCAGCTGACAAGTATTCCGGGATTATAAAGAGGATTAGTTCCTTTGATTGTCTCAACAATTACATTTCCGGTTTCCTCTTCATAATTTCCGTTTATCTCTTCTGCTGTTAATTTTCTTGCACAGGGAACATCTCCATAAAAATAATCAGCATGGGTGGTTCCCAAGGCAGGTATATCTTTCATAGACTGAGCCCAGATTGTGGCCCATCTGGAATGGGTATGAACTATACCGCCTATTTCCTTGAAATTTCTATAAAGTACCAGATGAGTTGGAGTATCTGAAGATGGTCTTAGTTTTCCTTCTATAATATTTCCATCCAGATCAAGTACTACTAAGTCCGAAAGTTTAAGCTTATCGTAATCAACTCCGCTGGGTTTTATAACGACTAAGCCCTTTTCTCTGTCAATTCCGCTTACATTACCCCAGGTGTATGTAACGAGATTTCTTTTAGGCAGCTCTAAATTAGCTTCCAGCACCTGTTTTTTTAATTCTTCCAGCATTTATTTCACTCCCTATTTTGCATTTGCTTTTATTTTCTTAAGCCTCTTCATTACATCATTTTCTCCTCTTCCGAAATAATCATGTAATTTTTTATATTCTGCATAAAGCTTGTTATATGCCTCTACATTCTCAGGAATTGGCTTATAATATTCTTCTTTAACCTTTGACATATGCTTAGCAGCTTCAACTATTGAATCATATCCGCCTTTTT
The DNA here is from genome assembly GCA_032907345.1 of Bacillota bacterium. GTDB lineage: Bacteria > Bacillota > Clostridia > Clostridiales > Clostridiaceae > JAJBWD01. The sequence continues at coordinate 18,557 of JAJBWD010000215.1, forward strand.
CTTTTCCTGCAGCAAGTGATGCAAACATTGCAGAGCCTAAAGCAGGGGCCTGAGGTGAGGCTGATATTCTTATTTCCATGTTTGTAACATCAGAATAAATCTGCATCATCATTTTGTTCTTTTCTGCAATACCACCGGCTGCATATAATTCCTTAATCGGAACTCCATTTTCTTTAAAAGTATCTATAATCATTCTTGTTCCATAAGCTGTTGCCTCTATTAACGCCCTGTACATTTCTTCTGGTTTTGTAAGAAGTGTTAATCCTAACATCATTCCGGTTAAGTCAACATCTACCAGTACTGAACGATTTCCATTCCACCAGTCAAGAGCTAAAAGTCCGCTTTCTCCAATTTTTAACTTAGATGCTTTTTCTGTCAGCAGTTCATGAATGTTAACACCTTTTTTTTCAGCCTCGAAAGTATAGCTTGCAGGAACACTGTTTTTTACAAACCATTCAAAATGATCTCCAACACAGGACTGACCTGCTTCATATCCAAAGTATCCGGGAATTACACCATCCTCAACTACTCCGCACATTCCGGGAACTATCTTTTCTTCAGTTCCGAGAAGAATGTGACAGGTAGATGTCCCCATTATCATAAGCATCTTAGCTTCATCTGTAATACCGACTGCAGGAATTGCAACATGGGCATCCACATTTGCAACTGCAACGGCAGTTCCAACTTTAAGTCCAGTTAATTTTGATGCTTCCTCTGTTATTTCACCGGCTTTTGATCCGATAGGGTATATGTCTTTGCTTAATTTTTCTTCAACTAAATTTTCAAGTCTCGGGTCTAAGGCTTTGAAAAATTCCTTTGAAGGATATCCATTTTTCTTGTGCCAGATAGCCTTATATCCTGCTGTACAGCTGTTTCTCTTTTCTTCTCCTGTAAGCTGCATGATTACCCAATCTGCAGCTTCCATAAATCTGTCTGCTTTATTATATATATCAGGTGCTTCATCTAATATCTGCCATATCTTTGGTATCAGCCACTCAGATGAAATCTTACCTCCATAATATTTTAAGAAACTTTCATTTCTTTCTTCTGCAATTTTATTTAGTTTGTTAGCTTCATCCTGAGCTGCATGGTGCTTCCACAGCTTAACATATGCATGAGGATTGGATTTATATTCCGGATAAAAACATAAAGGTTTTCCATTTGAGTCAATTGGCAGCATGGTGCAGGCAGTAAAATCAATAGCTACACCAATTACGTCATCTGCATCAACCTTAGCTTCCTTTAATACTGCAGGAATAGTTTCGCTTAAGACATCCAAATAATCCTGAGGATGCTCTAATGCAAAATCATTATCCAGCTTTGTCCCATCCGGCAGACAATCGTCCATTACTCCATGTGGATACACCCAAATAGCTGTTGCTTTTTCCTCACCGGTAGCAATGTCTACAAGGACTGCTCTTCCTGATTGTGTTCCATAGTCTACTCCAATAGTAAATTTCCTGCTCAACTTTATACCTCCTGATATTTTCTTGTACTTTCCCGTACAATTAATTTTGGTTCCATTTTTTTATAGTAATTATTTATAGTTTTATTAATCATAGCCAGCACTGCAATAGCTGCTTCTCTGCCTAACTCTTCCTTAGGATGGGCAATTGTGGTAAGTTTTACCTCTGAAGCTATGGCCAGCTGGGAATCATCAAAACTTACAATTGACAATTGCTGCGGAATTTTAATCCCCTTTTCCTTTGCAATTTCTATAATTTTTAGTCCAATCTGATCATTGTAGCATTCTACAGCTGTACACTCTGATAAAAGCTGATTCAGCATACTGTCTTCTGCATTAATCTTCATATCCACATCATCTGTATCATACCAAAGGACACTTTCATCTGAACATTTTATACCGGAATTAAGCTGTGCCTTCTGGAAGCCTGCAAATCTTTTATGTCCCTGTATGTCATCAATCTTAAAAATACCGCCAATTTTCTTATGTCCTAAGTCAATCAGGTGCATAGCTGCCATGTAACCTGCTTTAAAATCATCCTCAACAACATAAGAGGGGGTTATATCCCTATAGTATTCATGAATGAAAACTATAGGGATATCTCTATTTTTAAATTCTATATACAAGTCAAGATTCGGATTTGGAAGAGCACTTTTTGTTGCTTCAATAATAAGTCCATCAATATTCTGATCAAGCATATTTTGAAGAAGAGCTCTCTCTTTTTCATGTTTATTATTTGTACATCCTATAACAATGTTGTACTCTGTCTCAGATAAAACCTCATCTATTCCTCTTATAATGGAAGGAAATATATAGTCACTGAGGAATGTAGTAACAACCCCGATATTCTTACTTATATTTTTACGTTCTGGTTTTTTATTAACAAAAGTACCTTTTCCCTGAACCCTATACAGCCACCCCTCGTTTGTCAATTCACCTATTGCCTGTCTTACAGTATGTCTGCTTATATCAAACTTTTGAGCCAGCTCATTTTCAGAATATATTTTTTCATCAGATTTTAATTCTCCTGAATTAATTATCTCTATGATATAATCCTTTAACATCTGGTACTTGGGCTTATTATTATATTCCATAAATATCAGCACCCTTTAATGATTTCTGTTGTACGTATATGTTATACGATTTATCAATATATGTACGTACATCTTATGATTTAATTATAACGTTTTCATTAATAAAGTCAACATGAATTTATATTATTTTCAGCGAATAACATATAATCATAATAATTAATATAATGTATACTGTAAAAATTTATATCTTCACTTACTATGTAATAATATGATAGAATATAGACAAGCATTTTATGCGGAGGTGAATTTCAATTAGAAATTTATATTTAGTACTTACACAGACCGGCACACTGCCTTCAAAAACTTTAAAATTATATACCAGGGACCCATATAATCATATATCTATAGGATTTGACAGAAATCTTGATGTATTATTCAGTTTTGGAAGAAAAAAGCTTCATAATCCCTTAAACGGCGGATTTGTTCAGGAAGGAATAAATAAAGGTTTATATAGTATATTTAAAGGTACAATCTGCTGTGTATACAAAGTTGAAATAACAGATGAAGAATATGCAAACCTTAAGTTAAACATTGATAATTTTAATAAAGAAAAAGACAAGTACAAGTATAACTTCTTAGGTCTTTTTACAGCTTTACTAGGGTATCCTCTTCACAGGCAATATCATTACTACTGTACACAATTTGTAGGAGAGGTTTTGTGCTCCAGTAAAGTAGCTGAGTTTGAAAAAGATTTTTCTTTTTTAAAGCCAGTTGATTTTGGCAATTTAAAAAATTCAGAGCTTGTATACCAGGGACTTCTTTCAGAATATAAATATAAAGAAGCTTAAAAAACTATGCGTAATCAGCATAGTTTTTTTATTTATTCCTAATAAATCTGCATATATTTATTTTTCACGGGCAAATTATTTATATAAAACAAAAAGGAGTGTGTAGCTTGGATAATAATAAAAACCTAAGAAAAACTGATGGTAATTCAAATGCAAAGCTAAGGAAGATGTTCCCCCAGGGCGGAGGGGATATAGGCATAGAGGGCGGAGAAAAAATAGATGCCAATGATAATAAATTTACCAAACGTTCTAAACTATCTCATAATAAGTAAAATGGCAGGCCATATCAGGCTTGTCATTTTTTTAATCATAAAACCGAAGCTGCAAGAATTGAAGGCAGAAACAATTTTGAAGCATTAGTTCCCTGAATTTATTAACTTCTTAAGATAAAATATAAGACCATACTGTTTCCGGTATGGTCTTATATTTAGTTAATTACTTACTGGTTTGTTTTCTGATTTACCTGTTGATCTGTCTGTTGGTTAGTTTGCTTGTCTACCTGCTTGCTTACTTGCTGATAATAACATACAACCGGAGTTCCTGCAGTAATATTATTAAATACTGTATTAGCTACATTTTTGGGTGCATTTACACAGCCATGAGAACCTCTTGATAAATATATATCTCCACCGAAGGCCTTCCTCCATGAAGCATCATGAATTCCGATGTTTCCATTAAACGGCATCCAATAGGTTACAGGCTGACTATAATCCTCACCCTTTAATGTAGCATCTTTTTCTTTATAATTTATTCTGTAAACGCCTGTTGGTGTGGAATAATTCATACTAACATTTCCGGTAACCACGTCTCCATCAACCACCAGTGAACCATTCTTGTAAAACCATAAATGCTGCTCAGCTAAATTAATTTCCACATAAGTGTTTCCAATATCATTAACATTATTTGTTTCTGCAGTCTGAGAATATTTAGGTTCCTTATTTATTGTTTGTCCTTTTTTTATGATTGAAATTAAATCCTGAATTTCTCCGTTAACATTAACCTTCCATCCATAATTGCCTCCGCTTACTACTACTGTTGTTCCCAATGTTGTGGCAAAATTTCTTTTCTTGCCTAAAGTATTGTAATTTCTAGCCAGCTTATTTACATAGCTTCTCATTTTTGCCTGATCAAAAGAAATTGCCAGGTCGCTGTCTGTACTAAGCCAATTATGTATTGTAGAACCGTCTAATACTTCACTGCCTCCATTATAAGTATAAGTTATTTTTGAACTTACATATTTATCAAGTGAATTTTTAGTATCTTTAGTTTTTTGAGAATTTGAAATATACTTTGGATTTTCATAACATTCTGCCGAATCCAGATTTAATTTTGTTTCTCCGCTTTGAATTGCATTTACTACCCTTGAATATAAAACATCTTTTTTAACTTTATTGCCATAAACTTCTTTTACAATCTGATAACTACCCTCTGAATATATTACACTGGCATTTTTAGGTTCAATTACCTTTTTGCTGTCAAAACACGCTAATTTATCAAAGCAATCTTTTAATTTTGCTTCATCAAATGTAACTGCTTTATACATTTTAGATTCTTTTGATTTAAAAAGAGATGAAATCCATGGTGAAGAATTCTGCTCTTCTTTTAATTCCTGACTTTTCCCATTTCCATCATATTTCAATCCTATTTCAGATGCTTTAATTTGTTCTTTTACATTTCCTCTTTCTTCCAATTCCAGTGTATATGATGTAATTTTTGCAGATGCTTCTTTATCAAGTTCCTCAGCTGTTTTACCAGTTGCGTTAATACCATTAATTACAGAACCAAAATAAAAATGATTGCGAAAATACATTGACATACTAAAATATATAATAAGCATAACAGAAAAAGAAATTATGCTGTATTTTATAAATTTGTTACATTTCTTTTTTTCCTTTTTCATAATAAGTACACCTCCTGTAATATTATACTAAAAATCAAATAAAAACTCCAACACTTATTATAGTGATGAAGCCTTTTTTTTGCAATTATTTTAAATTTATTAAATTTATTTCTTTATTTTCTAATTATTATTATAAATATATTTAAAAAACTATGACCTAACTATGGTGAATCTAAGTATAAGATTTTTTACGGATAGCTTTCAATTGTAAAGCCTGCAATACATTATCATTTGTAAAAGTATAAAATTTTATTTAATCTGTTTTAAAAACTCTCATTCTATATGCATTCATTGAAGTTTTCCCTAATTTATTCATAAGAGAATAATTAGCCATGCCCCCGACTACAGCTCCGATTCCGGGAACTATCTGAAGCATCTTTGCTATATCCATATAATCCCTGTATTCCTGCTGGAAAAGTCTCCAATTAAATTCCTCCTGATTTTCCGGAAGATTTTTTGAATAGTTATCCCAGTCTTTAATTATATTATATATCTCAATTTCTCTCTTTTTACTGGAAAAGGCCAGCTGAAAAACATATAAGATATATAACCTTTCTTTATAACTACTAACATCAAAGCTATAAAGGCCAGCCACATCAAACAGAAATTTCATCTTCAAAGATAATAGTATGGGAAAATCAGCAAGTCCCACCAGCAGCCCTGCCCAGCCAGTACCTGCTCCGCTTATAGCAGCAGCTTTTTTGTAAAATTCTATCTTTTTTCTCACTAAATTTTCTCTTTCTTCCAAAGACTTATTTTTCAGAGGTTTATCCGTGATATATTTTGATCCGAACTGCACGGTTTTTACCATAGCTTTTATTCCTTCAGTTATTACTAAATGTACTTTTTCAGGAATAATGCTGTTTACTTTATCTTGAAAACCTTTAGCTATGTTGTTTATTGAAGTACCTTTCTTTATAATATTTTTCTGCCAGTTAAGAAGCTCTTTATAAGCCTTATCTTCATACTTACTCAAATTATTCCTCCTAACAATTCCTATTAAAATTATAGCATAGACCTTCATAAATAAAAAACGACTAATATTTTACCCTGAAGCCTTACCATTTATGCTATGCAAAAAGCCAGGAAAAAAATCTAACCATTTCTGATAAAAATTCCTGGCTTTTGCAAACTTATAGGGTTTATTTTTGCTGAGATTTAATTTGTTTTAAGGTATCTTTAGTATTCCTAACTAAATTAACTATATCCATATAAGCCTGCTGTGTACCTTTGGTTACAATAGGTCTGCCAAAGCTTATCCAGTGCAGCTTTCTGGAGGTGAAACCACCTAAAGCCATAAGAAAATTAACTGTCGGCTTTGTATCCACTATAAGGAGTTCCTTTGCGTCTCCAATTAAAATAGTGTACATATCAGTAATTGCAGGTATTACTAACTCTGGATTATATTTTCTTGCTATGGTATATACTTTTGTATTAAATTCATCTTTACCAATATATATTAACCGTCCAAATTGTTCTTTCTCAATTTTATCAAATGTAGGTAATTCAAGCAGTTCCTCTTTGCTGGGTATCCTGTCCATTGGTAATTTGTTTACATGAATATTTGCCGCTAAAGCTGTAGAATGAGCTCCACCAACATCATGATATACAACTATCATATTGTAACACCTGCTTTCATTTTTTTTGAAATTCCTTTTGAAGATATAAAGAAATATCATTTAAAGCTTCATCTGCTTTATTTGTAATCTTATCCATGTTTACAAAACCATGTGCAGCACCTTCATACTCTTTTACATAAACTTTATTCCCTGCTTCCTTTAATTTCTCAGCATAAGCCTCTCCTTCATCCCGAAGAGGATCAATTTCTGCTGTTATCACAAATGTATCCGGTAAATTCTTTAAGTTCCTGGCCAAAAGGGGGGATGCATAAGGAAGCTTTCTGTCTTCTTTTCCTGGAATATACAGTGAAATGAATTTCTGCATATCTTCTTTTGAAATATTAAACTTATTATCAAAATAAGACCAGGATTTACTGCTTAGATTATATACATCTGTTGATGGATATATTAATACAGCACAAATTATCTTTGGACTATTTTTATCCCGTGCCATCAAAGAAACTGCTGCAGAAAGGTTTCCGCCTGCACTGTCTCCTGCAATGGCTATAAGATTTTTATCTCCATTTATACTTTCTGAATTTTCATAAGTCCACTTTAGTACGTCATATATATCATTAAGTCCTTCAGGAAAAGGATTTTCAGGAGCCAGCCGATAATCAACAGATATTACTATGACTTTAGTATACATTGATAATTTTCTGCAAATATTATCACAAGTGTCAAGATTTCCTCCAACCCAGAAGCCTCCATGGGAATAAATAATTATAGGGAGCTTACCCTTGGTATCAGGTGTATATATACGTACAGGTATTTTATCAGAACCTGCAGTTATAGTTAAATTTTTTATGTCCTTAAACAATATTGGTGCTTTAGACCACTTGACAGATTGATTATTTAAATGCTGCCTGATTTCTTTTATTGATTTACCTTTAAGGGATACAGGATTAAGAATCTTATCTAACTGCAGGTTAACTGCAGCGTAAGTACTAATTTTACCGTCATCAGTTTCAGTTAAATTTTTAATTATATAAAAGCCAGTCACAATAAGTATTAAAAGGATAATTGATATTATACTTATTTTCTTTTTCATTTAATTCCTCCCCATACTTTCATCCCTTGTTTTCCATTTCAAGGCAATATTATTATTCCACTGCTCTTTAATAATATTACATTAGGACAAAAATACTTGGGAAATTCTTAGCTTGTTTTATTCAATTTAGAAAATTCATATGCATTTTAAAAAAGCAGTAGTTAGTTCTACTGCTTTTAGGGTTTAATTTTATAAATTCTCCGATAAAATCTTTTTTATACGATTAATCACCCAAATTTTCTGTTGTGAAGTCATTGAACCTATATCTTTATTTTTTGTTTTCATTACATATTTTAACGCCGCTAAAGCTTCCTCATCACTTAACTCTTCATTATTAATTTCTTTTCTTGAACTTGTTGGCTGAAATTTTTCTAATTCAGCCCAAAATTCTTCATCTTTATAATCTGCAGCCAGATTTTTGAGTTCAGTTAAACTTATTTCTTCAAACAATATTGATGTGAAAAGTTTTGTATCTTCAGAGGAATACTGTGACCAGTTTTCATTATGATAAAGGCATTTCGAAAAATAACCAATTTCACGGGCTGTAATATTTTCCTTGTCACATTCCATTATCAGTGCCAATTCAATTCTATCTTTTTCAATTTTAGTAATTATAATTCGCTTTCTCCAGCCTGCAAACTTTTGATTGAATGAATCCTGGGCCTTTTGGATTTCTGATTTTTTTGTAGTAAAGTCTAAATTTTGACCTTCGGTGTTTGGAACCTTCAGCGTTAAAATAGTTTTGTAAAAATTTTTAAACATATTAAATTCCTCCTTAATAATAAGCATTAATTTTAATAATAAAATCCAGAAAAAAACTGGCGGGCTTTTCTAAATTCATTATATCATCTAAGGCATTTTTAGGCAACTGCTTTTAGCATGAATTGACTTGCCTTATACAGCATCATGAGGAATTATATTATAAAGTTATCCATTGCTTTATTAATTTCTTATAAAGTGAAAAAGGATTTCAACACCTATGCAAGCATTGAAATCCTCTTTATTTATTATTTTGCTTTAAGCCAGTTCTTACCATCAACAAATTTTGTAACCATCATAGCACATACTGTATTTCCTGTGGAATTTAATACTGTAGCCGGTGCATCTATAATTATGCTGATCACTGCTATTATTGGAAGTAAATTTGGTGAAAAACCATAAACGCTTAATATCAGCATTTCTCCAATCATTCCGCCGCCGGGAATTGCTCCCATTACTGCTCCTACTAAAAATCCTACTGCTAAGATTGATAATAATGTTGGAATGCTGTGAATATCTTTGCCGAATAAGCCATACAAAAATACTATTTTCATAACTCCGCCGATAACTGAGCCATCCTTATGAGTATTAACTCCCAGGGGGATTACAATTTCTGCTATATCTTCAGGTACCCCGATTTTTTTCGTAGAATCCAAATTAACAGGAATTGAAGCGGCACTGGAGCAGGTAGCCAGAGCTGTTATTGTTGGTGCTAGAGCATTCTTCCAAAATGTTTTAACGCCTTTATTTCCCGCAGCAATATAAGCATATATGCTGAAGAAGATGAAATAAATTATAACTGACAAACCTAAATATAAAACGAACACTTTTAAATATCCTTCTACTATCTGTGAACCCAGCTGACCTACCACAGAAGCGAAATAACATCCAAGTCCTATTGGAGCATAATACATAATGATGTTTACCATCTTCATGATTACAGCTTCAGCTGAGTTTATAAAGTTCTTCACCGGTGCTGCCTTTTCGCCAATCAGTGCAGTTGATACTCCAAAGAGTACAGAAAAAATAATTATCTGAAGCATATTACTTTTTGAAAACAGATCTGAGAAATCTCCCACTGTAAATGTTTTTACTAATTGCTGTGATAAAGATAAGTTTTCAGCATCCTTACTAACACCTGCCTGAGATAAAATATTTTTAATAGCTCCTGCATCTAATCCTTTAGTTGGATTAAATATTAAAGCTCCCACAATTGCCAGTATACCGGACAG
>JAJBWD010000216.1:0-3048 GCA_032907345.1 Bacillota bacterium
AAGCTATGGGATACAATCTCATAGCTTTCATTTATATTTTTATAAAGTAAATCATACTTTTTATAATGAATCTGAGTATATTTGCCGTACTCTTTCCTTTGTGGCTTCAACTGGCGCCATGCTTAATAACAAGTCTAAGCTTGGAGTATTGAATGCCAGATTAACTAACTTATCAACATCATCTGCTTTAAAGCCTAAGTCTGATAGTTTTTCAGTTATTCCAACTGAATTCAGCCATTTCTCTGCTATGCTGCCGGCCTTTTCAGCTTCCTCAGCTGTTCCCTTTAATTCTTTAGTTATTGGAGAAAGTATTTCCGCCATAATTTCAGGTACAGCAGGATATATCTGCTTAATTACTGACGGCAGTAAAATTCCCAATCCTAATCCATGGGTTATATCCTTTTTAACTCCGCTTAATGGATGTTCCAGTGCATGTGTAAAATGCAGCAGACCATTATCAAAACAAATTCCCGCTATCATGGATGCATATAATAAGTAATATCTTGCTTCCAGATTTCCCGGGTCTTTTTCGGCTATTGGCAGGTATTTTGCAACTAAGTTAATGGTTTCCTTAGCCAGCAGTACTGTATAGGGGCTTCTTGCCTTAGAAGTTGCAGCCTCTGCAACATGATTTACAGCATCAACGGAAACATATATGGTTTGTTCTTTAGGAAGTCCTGTCATAAGCTGAGGATCATCTATGGCATATGCAGGATAAATGCAGTCATAAGCTATGGCTGGCTTAAATTCCTTTTCTGGTATTGAAACAACGGCAAATCTGTCCACTTCAGTGCCAGTGCCATGGGTTAAATTAATTGCTACAACCGGCACTGCTTTTTCCGGAGTAAATTTAAATTCATATACATCTCTGGCATTTTTGTCCGGATATGCTAAGAGTATGGCAGCAGTTTTTGAAGCGTCAATAGGACTTCCTCCTCCTATACCAATTACTGCCTGGGCTCCAAAATCAATTCCTTGTTTAACTGCTTCATCTACTTCATCAACAGTAGGATTAGGTGTAACTTTATTATATAATAAATGTTCAATTCCATTTTTCTTTAATGCAGCCTCAACATAATCCCAGGCACCTGTACTTTTGTATGCCCCTTTACCTGTTAAAACAATGACCTTATTTATACCTTGTTCTTTTAATTTGGAACAAATATAATCAATTTTAGTAATTGCCCCTACCCCAAGGTATGCAGTTGTTCTTGATCTGATTTCTAAAATTTCATTAATGTTAATATTTTTTTCCCACATAAGTAATCATTCCCTTTCTGATAAAATTTTTTCTACCAAAATTATTATTATCATATTGTGAAATAGTATTCACTGTGTTAACAACTATATAATTTCTTTAAAATCATCCTCTTAAAAGAACATAAAAAAAACAGTTTAAGCTATTAATTATAAATAACTTAAACTGTTAGATTCATTTTGATTTAATGATTGGCATGGTACCAGTTATAGGCAACATAGTTTATATTTAAAAACATAGGCTTATACTCTGCTTTTGCTTTATTGAAAGCAGATGTTCCCCAGGGATTGTAATCTGACGGATTATATTCATCCTGCAGAGGCTGAGGACTCCTTTCATTTATTAATAAATTAGCTTTTTCATTCAGTATCTGATTTGACATTTTATCAGACTCCCTTCATATAACAATTTATAATCTTTATTAATATGCCCCAAAAGCCTTCAGATATAATCCCGCAGCTTTTTTTAAAGGATTAGTTATGTATCTATATTATTAGTAAGCATCTGCATAATACAGAAAATTTGTAGCATTTATTTCCACTACAATTATATCACCCTTTATAATATTTTGCAATTTTTTATATCAATTATTTTTTATTTTGAATTATATATTTCATTTTATAAAGTTCTATTGTGATTTTATTCCATACACATTTAGTTAATAAAGAGGTGTAGAATAGCTGAAATTATAAATTTAAATGCAGATAGGAATTTTAAACAAAAGATTACAAATAATATAGTATAATTTTCTTAAGCAAATAAAAATCTAAAAAGAATGATAGCATGAACTATATAATATATGACTTAGAATTTAATCAAAAATCAACTGAAATTTTATATCCTGAAGCTGATAATTCCAGCTTACCATTTGAAATTATTCAAATCGGAGCAGTGAAGCTGAATGAAAATTTTCAAAGGGTTTCTGAATTTAATACTTTAATCAAGCCCACTGTACATACTGTAATCCATCCATTCATAGAAAATTTAACGGGAATAAATAATGATATGGTTAGTTTCCATAAAAATTTTCCACAGATTTATGAGGATTTTATAAGATTTATAGGTGATGATGAAATAGTTTTATGTGTCTGGGGGACAGTTGATATCAAAGAACTTTTTAGAAATATGAAATTTCACAAATTACCTGCTTTAGCGAATTTCAAATTCTACATTGATGTTCAGCATTATGCTTCTAAATATTTTAAATTTCCAAAAGCATTCAGAATTGGTTTAAAAAATGCAGTTGATCTACTGGGTATTCCTTCAAAAAATGAATTTCATGATGCTTATAATGATGCTTATTATACCTCTGAAGTTTTTAAAATCATTTATGATGACACTGTGGTTCCTAAGGTATATACCCCTGCATCCACACATAAAAGAGTTTCCAGGCCAAAAGAAATTGTTGATGAAAAAGCTTTGATTAAACAATTTGAAAAGATGTATAACAGAGAAATGTCGGAAGATGAGAGATCAATAATAAAGCTGGCTTATTTCATGGGAAAAACAAGACAATTTTGCCATCGAAGCAATGCAGATTCATTGGAAAACGTAAAAGGTCAGGAAAATTGATTGCATACTAATGCCATGAAGGTTTAATTGAAGCAGCTGCACCATTAAAATATAAGGGAGTGCCCTCGTTAAAAATTATTTTGTAACCCTAATGCTGCGTGTTATAATCAATTATATTATGAAAATATGCAGAATCAATAAATAGGGGGAGTATTTATGAATCAGAAGAAAATTTGTGTGGCAGGACTGGGAGGTGTGGGCGGATACCTGGGAGCAGT
>JAJBWD010000217.1:0-3350 GCA_032907345.1 Bacillota bacterium
AAAAAATATCTTTTAATATTAAAACAAGTTATAAGTGAGGAGCTGAAAATGCAGTTTAATAATAATTATCAACAAAATCAATAGTTATATCGCCCAAATAGTTTCTTAACAGCTGGTTTAAAAGGTAGACCAGTCACCTCTTTTGAAGAAGTAAAAGCTTCAACTATTGATTTTGATGGATCGGTATTCTTTTTTCCAGATCTTGCCAATAAAAAAATTTATACAAAGCAAATTAATATTGATGGAACAGTTACCTTACAATGTTATGAATTGAGTCAATTACCTACTATTCAAAATACTGATTATGTAACAAGAGAAGAATTTAATTCAACTTTAAAAGAATTAGTTTCCAGGTTAGAAAATCGAACTACTGAATAGTAGGATAAAAAGAAGGAGGTAACTTATGATTTCTAATAATATGCTTCAATAGATTATGCAAGGCAAGAATCCTCAACAATTAGTTTTAAACTATTTACAACAACAACTTGGCAATACTCCAATAGGGTAGAATCTATTAAATTTAGCTTAGCAAAATAATACACAAGCCATTGAATAGATTGTTAGAAATTTATGCCAACAAAAAGGTATAAATTATGATGAATAGTTTAATCTATTTAAACAGCAACTTGGTTTAAAATAAGTCGTTGAGGAGGAAAGAGAAAAAATGTTTAATAATAGTACAAATGGATATTCTTTATCTGATATTGCGGCCGCGACTGGTAATGGCGGCGGTTTTGGTGGAGATTGGAATGGAGGATGGTGGATAATCCTTTTATTCTTCTTTGCAATGTATGGTGGATGGGGCGGCTATGGCTGGAATGGTAATGGCGGAAATAGTTTCCAAAATGCTTTAACCCGTAGTGATATTGCAGATAGTTTTGATACTAATTCTATTCTTGATGGAATTCATAATGTTCAATCTTCTATCTGTAATAATAATGCAGCTTTATTAACCAATCTTAACAATGGATTTAATGATGTAAATAATTCTGTACAGAGTGCTATTTATTCTGGTGCTATTAATACAAATAATTTAAGCACACAGATTGCGGGCCTCGCTACAAACCAAGCAGCTGGGTTCTGTGATGTTAAATATCAGGAAGCGCAAGGACTCGCTCAATTAAATTATAATCTTGCAACTGAAGCTTGCGCAGATCGTCAGGCTGTTGCTGATGCAAAAGCAGCTCTTATTGAAAATCAAAATGCTAATACAAGAAGTATTCTTGACTTCTTAACTCAGGATAGATTATCTGCTTTGACTGCTGAGAACCAGGCTCTTAAATTCGCTCAATCTCAGGCTGCTCAAAATCAGTATCTTGTTTAGGCTTTAAATCCAACTCCAACTCCTTCTTATGTTGTTCCAAATCCATATACAGGAAATTATTATGGATATAATAGTTCCTGTGGTTGCGGAAATGGTTTCGGAATGTAAGGAGGAACTGTTTTATGGAAATTACAGCTAATGCTCTTCAAACAGTTCCGGCTGGCGGAGATGTCCTTTTTAATGAAACCGCAGTAAATGGAAATTGTAGTATTATTCATAGAGAGGGTAGTGGTATAGTAACCTTACGCGCTCTTCCGAACGGACAGTGTCGTGCAAGATTCCGAGTTTATTTTGGTGCAAATATAGGTGTCCCTGAAGGTGGTACAGTTGCCCCAGTTTCTTTAGCAATTGCTATAAATGGAGAGGGTATTTAGACCAGTCAAATGATCTCTACACCGGCCGCCGCAGAAAATTTAAACAATGTTTCTTCTAGTATTTATATTGATATTCCTATTGGATGTTGCTATAGTATTAGTGTAAAAAATACAACTCTGAATGATATAGCTGTTCAAAATGCTAATTTAATTATAGAAAGGACGGCTTAATTATGGAAGAATTAAAAACAATGAAACAAAATTTAACCTCTATCGTTTAGAGTCAAATGGGAAATTTAGCTCAAGTTGATACAAAAGAACTTGGTGAAGCTATTGATATGATAAAAGATTTAGCAGAAGCAATTTATTATTGTACTGTAACAGAAGCTATGGAAAAATCTTCTGAAGATAAAAAAAGTAATACGTATTATTACACAATGAATTATCCACAACATGAAACTCATTATTATACTGAAAAAGGTGGAACAAACATGGGCTCTTCAAACTCTAACTCTTCTTCTGGTTAGAGTATGTCTTCTAATGGCTCCAGTTATTATAGAGAACAATACTGGCCGCAAGAATTTAGAGATGAACGTGAGGGAAGATCTCCTATCCAGCGCCGTATGTATATGGAAACTAAAGAAATGAATCGTGGAAGAGATATTGAAATGAAAGAATTAGAAAATTATCTTCAAGATTTAAGTACAGATATAACGGATATGGTAAAGAAAGCTTCTCCAGAAGAAAAATAGCTTCTTTAGAAAAAAATAATGGGAATTGCTTCTAAAATAAATGTTTCGAATTAATGGAATTGCTTGGGCAATACATTTTGTATCACCTTTTTATTATACATTAAAAAAAGATAATGATGAATATGCTTTAGGTGCTTGTGTAAATGATAATCATATAATTTATATTGCAAATAATTTATCTTTACAAAAAACTAAAAAAGTATTATGCCATGAAATTACTCATGCGGCAATGTTTAGTTATGGAGTCTTTTTAACTAAAGATTAGGAAGAACTTCTTGCTGATTTAATTGCTACTTATGGAACAGAAATTATTGCTATAACAAATAAAATCTTTAATAAAATAAAAAATAGGGGAGAATCTTTATGATTCTCCCCTATTTTTTTTTATTCTTCATCAAGATTTTGTTCTTCAAATTCAATTCCTTTTATAGTAAGACCATCAATATATGGAATTATTTTATGTTTAAAAATAGAATTTCCATCATTTTCTAAATAAAACTTTTTTAAATCCTAAAAAGTTTCATATGCAGCCTAATCGATATAGCCATATTTTTTACATCTATTATAAACATGATATAATGTATTTCTTATAATTGCCATATGATAGTCTCTTTGAATATCTTTACAATGATCTTGCTATTCTTTTAATTCCTAAACTTGTTGACGAAGACGAGCAATTTCCTAATCTTCTTTTTCATTCATTTGTTTCAATTCTTCAAACTGTTCTTTAGTATTTTCATTACTGTTTTTTTTAGCATGATATTTGTCTAAAATTTCTGTTTTTATCCAAAGACAAAAACTATATCCTTCTCGCATAGCAAAAAAGAATAAAACTATAACAGTTAAGGCATTTAACCAGCCTATTTCTGCTAATCCAATTAAAACGTCCATCGTGATATTGTCCCCTCTCCAGTTATAAAATGAAAATAAAAAATCTTTCTTTTTATTTTCTCATAAAAT
>JAJBWD010000218.1:0-4741 GCA_032907345.1 Bacillota bacterium
CACCATCATATAGTCCATGGAAGAATATATCGCTTCCCATTCTGCTAAGGTCTCCATATTCTGACCTGAACTTAAGATAGTCCTCATATACCTTTGGATATAAAGCATATGAAAGAGTTTGCCCATTTTTTGAGAGCACAAAGGGGATAATAAACAGGGAAACCATATCAAAGATGAAGGATGGAGTTATGATAATAAATAACTCAAGAGGGCCTCTTATTATGGAGCAGGATCTGGCAGATGCACTAAACAGCGGAAAGGTTTCCGGGGCAGCAATTGATGTAGTATCCACTGAACCAATAAAAGATTCCAATCCTCTTCTTAAAGCAAAGAACTGTATAATAACTCCTCATATTTCCTGGGCACCTAAGGAATCAAGACAGAGGCTGATGGATATTGCTGTAGATAACTTAGAAAAATTTCTCTCTGGAAATTATGTAAATGTAGTTTAGGGATGGTTAGAAAATAATTTATTTAGTAAATAATTCAAATAAGTCCTGCACATAATATCATAAGATAACAATGAATCTGATATTATGTGCAGGATTTTTCCTATTTATAATGATAGCTGCAATTATTTAAATACAATAAAAGCCTATATCCCAAATAACAGGTTAAATGAGATATAGGCTTAGTCTGTTAACTTGATTTTTCAGGGATAAAAGGAATAATTTTATTTGCTACATTTTGAATCGGCATTGTCTGCAGCCAAACCTTACCAGGTCCTTTCAGTGTTGTTAAAAATAACCCTTCCCCGCCAAACATTATATTTTTAAAGCCTTTTACTGTTTCTATATCAAAGTGAACAGTACTTTCAAAAGCTGCCACATGTCCTGTATCTGCCTTAATAACTTCTCCGGGTTTTAAATCATATTCAATGGAAGCTCCGTCTATTTCTAAAAATGCCATGCCTCTTCCTGATATTTTCTGCATTATAAAGCCTTCTCCGCCAAAGAGCCCGGCTCTCAGTTTTTTCCTGAAAACAACCTCCAGCTTTATACTTCTTTCAGCTGCCAGAAAAGCATCCTTTTGACAAATAAGAGTTCTGGAACCATCAAACTCTTCTGCCATAATCGTTCCCGGAAAACTTGAAGAAAAAGCTATCATCCCATTTGAACTGCTGCAGGAATAAGTTGCCATAAAAACTGATTCTCCGGAGAATGCACGGGATATACCGCCAAACAGTCCTCCTTCCATATTTGTGGACATCTGAATGTTATTGCTCATCCAGGACATCCCGCCTGACTCAGTAAACATGGCTTCACCAGATTCCAGATAAGTAATTACTGCCGGCAGATTTCCGCCCTTAACCTCATATCTCATAATATCTCCCTCCTAAAATCTCATTTATAATTACTTAAATTATAATACAAATAGTAAAATAATGGAATATTATTAACTTAAATAATAGAAAGCATATTATATAAATTAGCTTACAAAGAAATATTATGATAAAATAGAAATATATAACAAAGATTAGCGTTATATAGTTCATAGAGGTTATATTATGAAAAAATTATTTTTTAAAATTATATGGATTATTGTAACAATTATAATTCTGCTGCCATTTATATTGACAATTATCATAAATGCACCAAAATTTATAAGGTTAACATTTAAATGAGGAAAGGGGGATGGTGAATATGAAAGAAAAGGCTAAAGTTCTTATTTTAGGAACCTATCATTTTGGAAAGGGTGGAAAACACCTGATAGATATGGATGCTGAAGACATCACTTCAGATAAAAAGCAGCAGGAAATTAGTGAAGTAATTCAAAAGCTGATACAATTTAAGCCAAACAAAATAGCAGTGGAGGCAAAAAGAGATAAAGAATATGAACTAAATGAAGCCTATTTACAGTATTGCATAAATAATTTTAAAGAATCTAATGGAGTGATAAGCCAAGGAAACGAGATTGTACAATTAGGATTCAGATTAGGACAGGCATTAAACCATGATAAGATTTATCCAATTGATAAGCCGGTTGATCTGCCTGATCAGGTCTTTGAATATGCTGAAAAGAATTGCCCCAATATCTATGAAAAATACATGAATGAAGTAGAAGAATATGGCAGAAATGAGAATGAGTATAGGAAAAGCCATACAGTCCTGGAAATTTTAAAACATCTCAATGATCCAAAGCGTATTAAAAATGAACATAGCAATCTATATCTATATTTAGCACAAGTAGGGGCAGGGGATAAGTACTGCGGAGCAGAAATGCTCACAGAATGGTATAAGAGAAATCTTTATATTTTTGGGAATTTGCAGGCTATATCTGAGCCAGAGGACAGGATTTTAGTTATTTATGGAGCTGGGCACTGCAGCATACTTCGAAGCTTTGTTAAGGATTATAATGAGTTTGATTTTGTAGATCCGTTAGATAATTTATAAGATTAGATGATATATTATGGTTTTTTTGAGTAAATAATGCATGATTATAAAACGGAGGGATTTCTTTGAATAACTATTATGGCAATGTAGTCCTTGTAACAGGTGCGTCTTCAGGCATAGGAAAAGAAGCTGCAGAACATCTTATGAGAAAAGGATACAAAGTATATGGAACATCCCGAAAACTCCAGACAAGCAGGCAGGATGAAACAAGCGGCGGTTCTATTAATATGATGCAGCTTGATGTCTGCTCTGAGGAATCTATAGAAAAGGCAGTAAACTGCATAATTGAAAAGGAAGGCAGGATAAACATACTGATCAATTGTGCAGGCTTTGGAATAGCCGGTTCTGTTGAAGATACTAGTATTGATGAGGCATATAAACAGTTTGATACGAATTTTTTTGGCGTGCTTAGAATGTGCAGAAGTGTTCTTCCTATAATGCGGGCACAAAAGAAGGGCCTTATAATAAATGTAAGCTCTATTGCCGGATTAATTTCAATTCCATACCAATCCATGTATAGTGCCAGTAAATTTGCTTTAGAGGCTGCCACTGAAGCGCTAAGGAGTGAGGTAAAACTTTTTGGAATAAATGTTTCACTTGTAGAGTCTGGTGATACGAAAACAGGGTTTACAGGTAAAAGACAATTTACACAGGCATCAGAGACTTTAGTATATAGAGAAAGATTTACTAAATCAATAGATGCTATGGCAAAATCGGAGCAGAATGGTCCGGGCCCTGAAGTAGTTGTAAAATCAATAATCAGAGTAATAAATTCTAAAAACCCGCCTGTACGTATTGCCTGCGGATTTTCATATAAAGCCATTGTATTTATAAAAAGGCTGCTGCCATCCAGATTAATTGCCTATGCTGTATCTAAATTATATTAAAATGTCAGGCAGTCAGCTGAGTTATTTAATATGAATACAAAAGGAGCTTAGGCTCATTTTTAAATATTTTATTATACAGTAGTTCACTGGGAATCCTGAAAAAGATAAAAAATAAATCCGGCCAAAAATTAAAATGGCTGGATTTTATATTTACTATTTAACTGCTTTTAACTTAACTATATCAGACCAATTATTCGCAGTAATAAGTTCTAAACTGCTTAAATCTTTTCTTATGGATTTTACTTCTCCCATAACCTCGAAAACTGTATGTTTTAAATTTTCCTGTTCAGCAGACAGTACATCAGTTTTATGTTCTAAAGCTCTAAGAATCTCTGAATGTTCATCCAAAGTAGATTTCATGGAAGACATATCACTTTTCATAGAAGTTATATCACTTTTCATAGAAGTTATATCACTTTTCATGGAAGACATATCACTTTGCAGTTCTTTTAAAATCTGAAGGATCTCTTTTTCCATTTAATCACCACCAAGATATATTATATCAAAATTACCTGAACATTTCTATTGGAAAATAATATCAAAATATTGTTATATATTATAATATATTTTACGGTAAAGCTTTTATTCATATGCAAAGTTAACAATCAAAATAAGCATTTTACCGGTAAATTTAAGAAATACACTTTTTTTATCTTATTATATGCTGTACTCTTCCTATACTTCCATCTTCAAGTCTAACCTTTATTCCTCTTGGGTGAAATTTTGAATTTGTAAGTATATCTTTTACAATGCCCCGGGTCAGCTTTCCTGTAGGCTGATCTTTTTTCAGCACTATATCTACTGTCCTTCCGGCATAAACATCATCTCTGTTTTGACCATTCATATTCATATCTCCTTAGTTAATTTATCTGCTGATTCTTTTAAATTTTTATATTATTTTTCTCCAATATAAAAAAATAAGAAGCTGAATCAGTATTATAAAAGGAATGCCATATTTAAATTTAGCATGTTTGGTTTTATGTCTGAATACCTTCATTCCTGCATAAGAACCTAAGCTTCCTCCTATCAGTGCTATTAAAAGCAGCGTACTTTCTTTTATTCGCCATTTACCTGCTTTAGCCTTTTCTTTATCAATATACATGAATAAAAAACCTAAGAAATTAACCAGGATAAAATAATATTTAATCATAATTACTCCTTCATTAGCTAAAGACATTTAATAATCTAACTATATCTTATTATATTTGAGATAAGGATTCAACAAAATGTACAAGTTCAGAAGGGTAATTACAAATGTTTTTAGTAATAAAGGCAGAATTACGGACTTTATAAATTTCACAAACTCTATCATATACTTCTTTTTCATTTAATACATTTTTAATATTACCAGAATAATTTTTCAACTTCACCTGGGCACCTGTAAGGAGACAATAGGATAACAATATAACAATAAGTAAAGACGAGATACTTTTTCTTCATAAGCCTATACCTCCATTTAAA
>JAJBWD010000219.1:0-5018 GCA_032907345.1 Bacillota bacterium
TAAAGCTGCTTCCGCCGCCAAGCTCCATAAGCTTTAATAAGAAACGTGATGGCCAGGTTTTATCAATACCAATAGGTTTATCTTTTTCAACATATTCGGTAAGTTTTGATACAGGTTCCTGATTATCATTAAACCTGACTATTTCAATTCCGAGATCTTCATTTACAGGAAATAAATCATTTAAAAACAATTTAGTATTTCCATTTATATTAATATAAAGGGCAATCATTCTCTCCCCTGTATGAAACCATCTGCCGGTAAGATAGAAAATGGTGTTAGGGTCAGACACTATCATCTGAGGCATTTTCTTATCCATCATTAACTTTAAAATTTTATTAAGTCTTTCCTGTATCATAAATCTAACTCCTTTTATCATTTTATAATTATAATTGCCGAAGATATTTCCCAGGCACTAAATTATTTAATTATTTTTAATATTTTAACTGTATAATCACCCTGAGGTGAATTCACTGTACAAACAGCGTCTACTTTCTTTTTATATATGACAGAGCCTAAGGGAGACTCTACTCCAATAAACCATTCAGCCGGATTACTGTTTATTGTAGAAGTTAGAGTTATTTCCTGCTCATCTTTATCTTCAACAAATTCTATCAGTATTTTATCTCCGATGTTACATTCGTCATTATTAACTTCTTCTGCTAATTTGGCTGTTCTAATCATATTGCGCAGGTAACCACACCTTCTGTTATTCTCATAATACCGCTGTTTGGCTGCTATATACTCAGCATTTTCTGATCTGTCACCAAAAGCTGCTGCCACCATTTTTTCATGTGCTATTTCTGCCCTCAGCGTTGTATTTCTATAGTCATATTCCTTCTGCAGTGCCTCTAAATCTTTTTTGGTCAAAATATTATTCATATTAGTCCCTCTTTCAATTAAATACCAAGCTTTCCCGCCCCTGGGGTGTTATTTATATTATACATCTGAAAAATATAAAAACCCAGCCATTTGGCTGGATTTCTATTAGCTTCTAATTATTTTGTGAAGTTATTGTTATAGTGTCTGTCTTATAATCAGATTTAGCCGTTACATTTTGAAGAATCAGAGCTCCAAAGGCATTTTTTGCCCGATAAGTCATTTTAACTATTAGGTAACTTCCTTTATCCCAGTAAACTGTATTTACATGTTACTTTCCCTTTTTACCATTTTTTTCCGCCCCAGGGGTTATTTTATGTACGTTATTAATTATATATTGCAATATTGTTCGTAATGTAGTATATTATTTATATAGCAATAATCTAAATGCTCGTATTAATTATTTATTTTTCAGTATTCTAAAAATTGGTCAAATTTCTAATCAAAGAAATTCAAGTTTTTACTTAGGACAAGTACCTGTCAGGTAAAAAACAATTTAGAAAGGATGAGGATTAAATGACTAACCACGAAAGAGCTTTAAAAACCTATGAGGAACTTCAAAAAAGGAAGGCTGAAAAAGCAAAGAAAGAAAAAAGGCTTAAGGCAGACATATATTACTATAAACAGGATTCATTTTTTAAATGTCTCAGCAGCAGACATGATTTATTACTTTATAGATAAAACGAATAATTTATTCCGGGTAGTTATCCAGCCATTTGGCTGGATTTTTGTTATGCAGCAGGTTATAAAGCTTGTATTTTTGTTCTTAATTTCAAGCAGTTTCACTATATTAATATTTTAGTTTTCACTTTTGCTGCTTCAAAATTACCCTTTTAATAAAAGTAAATGCTGCCTCTTCCCCTTCATCTGCCAGTTTATTTAAGAGCAGTTCCAAGAGCTTTTGGGTATCCTTATGGAATATGCAGTAATCCTTTCCCTTAATGTAATAATCAAGGGCATCTCTGTCCGTATAATTTTCCTTTCGATAAATCTTTGAAGCACATATCCGGTCTATAAACATTTCCACCACATATTTAACAGGCATTTTCATTCCCACGTATCCGTCTTCACGCTTTGGTCCATGATCAATCCAATATTCAAAGTGATGTTTATTTCTGCCCTTATGATGAAGCCATGCCTGAGAGCAACCCTCTACCATCTTTTGCGCTGCATTTGGGCTTATATTTCCTCTGAAATACTTTATTCCTGCTGAAAATTCTACCCATGAATATTTTGATAAATCATGAAGTAATCCTTGTTTATATAGTCCTACTTTGAAACAATATTTCATAACCAGCATTTTATGATTTGTAATAGTCTTAAAATGATTAACTGCATTGCTAATTTTATTATTCTCCATTAATTTATCCGTCCTTTTTATATTTAATCTTTAGCTTATTTTATAATAATAAAATCATAGAATAAATATATTATAATTGCTTTCAGCTGCCGGAAGCAAATAAAAAGCTTCAAAAGAATGGGATAAATTAATTCTATTGAAGCTTTCATTTAATTTGCTTTTAATTTTTTTATGTTTAAAACCTATAATATTTAAGAAATAGCTGTGTCAAATGTTTGTGTGCCAGCTGTTTACAGGTTTCAGCGATTAATGAAATTTTTCTGTAGAAGTAGTTTTAGGTAAATCTGCACCGGTACCATTTTTTTTATTGCTGTTTCCCTGAGGTTTGTTCTGCGTTCTGTTTATGCCTTTGTTTTTATTGTCTGCCATATCCAGGCTCCTTTCTTAAAATAATTAATGAAATTCCATTATAGTTTTTACTTATTTTAAAAAAGTATGCAGATCAAACACCTATGGTATATATTGTCCTTCTACTTTTATGATTACATCATTTTCAGTATAAATATAACAGAGCATATTACTATGCAGATTTACGGCAGCTTTAAACTTATTATAAGATACAGGTTTATTTTCTATGCTGTAACTGTTTGAACCTGCAAAAATCCCTAATATATTTAATGAAGCACTGTCAGATATAACATATTTCTTTTTCACCTGGCTGTCATTAACGATATAGTAATCATCATATACAAAATATCTGCCGTTTTCGTAATAAGCTTTGCCATCTTTTTTAGCTGCTTTTACAGCTTCCTCTCCAAGCAGAAATTTCACATCATCAAATTTCAGGTACTTCTTTCCCTGTTCCTCAAATACCTTAGATATATAACCTATTTGTTTATTCTTTATAACCGGCCTGGAAATTACATGCAGAGTCATTTTTACCGGTCTTTCATAATCCTGGGCTGCTCCATCAAAAACAAAATCGCCTAATTTATTTGTTTCTGCTTTAGTTACATTCCACCTGACAGGAACACTTAAATCTTCATTATTTATTTTAATCATTACTTTTTCAGGAAGGGCGTAGGTTTCATTCTGGTAAGCTGATTCTTCTAAACTTACAGTCTGAAACTTTAACTTGATTTCCTGAATCAGGCTCTCAAGACCGGTTACATTATTATTTTTCCCTTCCTTTAAAATTGCCAGTGCATCATCTAATCTTCCCGCTTTTACGTATTCATTATTAATGGTAATGTAGGTTTCCATTTTTCCCTTCTGAAGCTCAATTGCTTTTTCAAAGTTTTCCTTTGCTTCACTGATTTTTCCTGAATTTAAATTTACAGTACCCTGAATGATATTCTGGTTAATCTCTTTAGTTAATTTATTACTTTTTATTAATTTTACTCCAACTGCTAATATAACTGCAGCAAATATAATTGTTGCAGAAGCTGTAATTATCCTCAGCCTTTTTGTTACCATAAAACATTACCCCCAATAAATAATGAGTGGTTAACTACTCCACCTTTACTTATATGTACCAACCCAAATTAATATTCCATATAGACTGGCATGTAAAATCAATTAATACATTAAGGTAATAAATCATAAAATGAAATCATATTTTTTAATGTAAAGTATTACTAAATGGAGATTATAAATTGGATTTATCAAAACTTAGTTATACAGTTCAGAAGAAAACAGATACTATTCTTAAATTAAAAGATAAAATGGACAAAAAACGCAGGTCATTTAAGTTACCTGCTAAAATTAGCTGTTTACTGGGAATTTATGTATTCATATATAATAACAGATACACTTCTTATGCAGCAGCTATTTTTGAAAATAAAAAAATTGATAGTGCTGTAATAAAATTTGATTTTATTATACTTATAATACTTGCAGCTGCAATATTTATTTTTTATAAGTTATTTATAGAATTTAAAAAAGATAAAGATAAATATGAGGAACTTAGAAAAGATTTGATAAAAACTATCAGCAATGAATTTTGTACCTGTAAGAATACCTGCACTTGCAAAGATGATTACATCAAATATATGGAGCAGAAGGGCATTGATTTAATTTTTAACTGAGATATTTTATATCTTAATAATTTTAAAAATCAGCCGGCAAGATATATAATCTTAGCCGGCTGACTGCAGTTTTGAAGGCTTTTTATGCTGCTTTTGTTTTAATTTTGGTTCACTCAGGTATCAAAACAGTATGCCATTTACCGGGGTGAAATGAACTCCATCTCCCAATTATAGTGCCCTGTCTTATTATCCCTCACATACCTGAAATAGGCTGCATAAGTTGTTCCCTTCCTGCTTTTAATATTCCTGAAGCCAACTTTCCCGTTCTTTAGCAGCAGCTCCACCATCAGCTTAGTCACACTTTTACCCAGGGATGCGATGAATTTATCGTCTTTCCAAACCATAAAATCACAGCCATTTTTCCAGTTGGTGCATCCGAAGCCTTTTTCATTTTCCACTACCGGATTTCCGCATATAGGACAGGCTCCCGTAACTTCGGTTCCCTCTGGTAATTCTGCTTTAAAGTTCTTTAGCATGGAGGTATCTTTCTTTATGGAATCTACTGCATTAACAGTAAATTCTTTAATCATACATATAAAATCAGCTTTATTAAACTTAGCCTTTTCAATATCAGATAATGTTTTTTCAAGTCTCCCTGTATACTCCAGATCTAAAAGCTCTCTAGCCGGGAATATTTCAACTAAAGTTTTTCCAAGTTCCGTACAGGTAAGGCTTTTCCCTTTTGTTTTAATATAAGATGCATCTTTTAACTTTTTTATTGTTTCAGCTCTTGTAGCCGGTGTTCCTATACTGAA
>JAJBWD010000220.1:0-7353 GCA_032907345.1 Bacillota bacterium
ATATAAAAGCACTGGATTCAAATACTTTGAGGATAGAGCTTATAAAAGGAGATAGGAATTTTATAAAATATCTTTCAGATCCTATTTTCCTTTTGAGGAAGATAGATGACAAGGGAATGGATGTAAAGGGAAGCTATAACAATCTGCATTATTCAGGACCTTATATAATTTCCTTTGTTTCTGGAAATTATATCTTATTAAAAAAGAATGATCATTATTATAATAAAAAGCTTGTAGCTGCAGATAGTATTAAGATGCTTATAGAGCCTCTTGATGAAATGGCCCTGGCTATGTTTGACGAGGGAAAAATAGATATTCTAAGCAGTTTTATAGATGAAAAGACTGGAAAGAAAATTACTCTTCTAAGCAGTATAAATATAGTATTTAACTGTAAGGAAATATTTAAAACTCAGCAGGAAAGGGAAGGACTTATTTTTAAGCTTAAAGAAAAGCTTAAGCTTTCAGATGGTCAGGAATTGACACCTGAAGCAGATGGAGCAAAAGAGTCAGATGTAAATAACATTCTCCAGTACAAAGAATCTATAAATATATTTTATCAGGATAAAAACTGCTCCCTGTATGCAGAAAATATATGCGGCATACTTACGGATAATGGATATAAAGCCAAAGTAACTGAAAAAGACAGTGAAGAAAATCAGATATCTGTTAAATATGAAAAATCAGAAAATATGCCTGATGTATATCCTGTTATAGCTAAAAATATATATTTGTATAATAAGGATGTAGAAGGATATTATATTACCGGCAGCGGTACTTTGGTCCTTATTAAAGCAAATAAAAAGCTCCCATAAGGAGCTAATTTAAAATGTGAAGTATTAAATAATCAAGAAAAAGATTATTTTCAGAATAGAAGGATCTTTTATTAAGCCTGTAAGTTTGTTTTTTTCTGTTATAAGATACTTTTTTGCCGAAGCAGGGCATTAATCCGGTTTCCTCCGGTGTCTTAAGAAGAGGCATCTTAAAGCAGTCTTCTCCTAACATATCCTCCACTTTTTTGCTGTAATTTCTATACCTTTCAGCATCGTCAGAATCAGGGGGAGCAGGCCAGCTCAAGACTATTGGGGAGTCGATTATGGTCCTTTTATATATATCATATAATAATATTTTTGATTCCTCTTCCTTAAGCCTAGTGAAGTAAATCCAGGCGAAAAGATTGAAAAGTATTATTTCTTCGCTGGTATAATCTATATCCTTTTTATTTTCATCCCTTTTTATCAGACCTTTATCTTTGTCATATTCTTCGATAAGCTTATCGCCCAGGAGAATTGCCTCATCTTTATAGGAAATCAAGTCTGTATTTTTATAAAGCAGCCAGTAGTTTATAAACAGCAGACAGCGATAATCCAGCCGGTCGCTTAAAAGGATTTTTTTATCTTTATAATATTCTTTAAGGTAGTCGCAGGAATCAAGCAGCATTGATTTTACCTTGTCATCTTTAACATAATCATAGTAGATATTAAGGGACAATGTCAGCATTAACAGATCCTGAAAATCAAGGGTGTATATTTCATCCCTATAGCTTATCAGCATATCTAAAATATCATTGGAAAAATTTCTGAAGTCATTTTTATCCTCTGATTGTGAAGCACATTTTTGGTATGCCGACATCATAAGGCTCTGATGAGAAAACCTGAATTTTTCATTTTTTTCTTCAAATATATAATCCTGAAGTACTTTTTCTGAGACGTCCTTTTTATTTATAAACAGCCCCTCATTATTTCTAAGATTTTCTGCATAAAACAGCAGCTGCTTTTCTGCAAGGCTCTGGTACAGATTACCCATAAAAAACTTGTATTCATCAATATCTTTAAATTTTTTATAGTAATCCGAAAGGTTAAGAAGGGAGAGCGTCATAAATGCATTTGGATAAATATTTACCTCTCTGCCAAAGGAATCCTCCTTAAGTGAGTAATCATAGTCTTTATTTATCATTTTGGAATTTCCTTTTTTGTATACACAAAGAAGTGGAGAAAATGATTTTAATATGCTAATATCAGAATTGGGAAGATTTTCTGTTGGGAAATCCTTACCTTCTAAGGGTATACCGCATCTGGAAAAAAGTACAATATGTTTTATTGACTCTCTTGAAAAATGGAGAAGTTGATTTTTTATATTTTCTTCTGTCAGGGTGTTTATTCTTAAAAATGGTCCAATATAGTTCAAAACTGCACCACCAATAATTATTTCTATATAATTAATATGTTGATTTCAGCAGAATAATTCTATTTTTTTAAAAAAGGAGATTTTTATGAAACTGGGTAAACTAAATACATTAGAACTTAACCATATATTGAGATATTCAGGAGCGGAAAGACCGGATGTAATACAGGGAGCCAAGGTAGGAGAGGACTGTGCAATTTTAAGAATCGGAGACTATGATATTGCAGTGACCACAGACCCTATAACTTCCGCATCCTGTAACATAGGAAGCCTGGCCTTTAATGTAAATTGCAACGATATAGCCTCCTGCGGCATAAGACCTGCTGGTTTAATGGTAACAATCCTGGCGCCGCCAAGTGCTCAGATAGAGGAAATAAGGGTTGTTATGAGGGATATTGACAGAAGTGCCAGGGAAAACGGAATTGCAGTCCTGGGGGGACATACTGAAGTTACTGACAGCGTTAACAGAATAATAGTTTCGATAACTGCTTTTGGATATGACAAAAAGGAAAGCCTGGTACTCAGCACGATTCCTGAATTAGGTGATGATATAGTAGTTACAAAGGAGCTTTGTATCGAAGGCAGCAGCATAATAGTTAATGATTTTTTGGATGAAGTTTCTGATGTATTAAATCAAGATGAAATTAAAGAACTAAAAAACAATATTAACAGGATAAGCGTAATAAAAGATGGGGAGATAGGAAGGGCGTCCGGTGTGTCATCCATGCATGATATAACTGAGGGAGGAGTACTGGGGGCTTTATGCGAGATAACCTCTAATAAAAATTTAGGATTCAGGGTATATTATGATAAAATGCCCATAAGTATTCCTGTTTTTAAAATTTGTGATAAGCTGGGGCTTGACCCTCTTAGACTTATATCATCTGGAAGCATGCTGATAACCACAAGGGACAGTGAAAAACTGTTATCAAGGCTTAAAGAATCCAGCATTAATGGAACTGTAATCGGTAAAATAACAGAAAAAAAAGGTATTTTAGTTAAGGAAGGTATGGAGTATAATATATTTTATAATGAAAAGGATGAGCTGTATAAGCTATTTGGAGGTTATTAATGAGAACAGACGGAAGAAAAAATGATCAGCTTAGAAATGTTAAGATTACCAGAAACTATACTAAATATGCAGAAGGATCTGTTTTAATAGAAGTTGGGGATACTAAGGTAATCTGCACGGCGTCCATTGAGGATAAGGTACCGCCTTTTGTTAAAGGAACCGGTGAGGGCTGGGTTACCTGTGAGTACAACATGCTGCCCAGGGCAACTCAGGTAAGAAAACCGAGAGAAATATCAAGGGGAAAACAGGATGGGAGGACTATGGAGATTCAAAGGCTCATTGGACGGTCATTAAGATCTGTCGTTGATTTAAAGGCCCTTGGAGAAAAAACCATATGGATAGATTGTGATGTTATTCAGGCGGATGGAGGAACAAGAACCTCGTCAATATCAGGGGCATTTATTGCATTAGTTGATGCAGTAAACAGGATGCACAGGGAATCACCCTTTAAGGTATACCCTGTCAGGAGCTTTGTAGCAGCTACATCAGTTGGTATATTAAACCAGGAAAAGGTTCTTGATTTATGTTATATTGAGGATTCAAAAGCACAGGTTGATATGAATATAGTTATGACAGATGAGGGAAAGTTTATCGAGGTTCAGGGAACAGGAGAGGAAAGTCCTTTTTCAAGGAAAGAGCTGGATGAACTTATAGCCCTTGGAGAAAAAGGAATAAAAAATATGATATTAATCCAAAAAGATTCACTAAAGATGGACTCTTTATGGATAGGAACAGGAGAAGATGAATGAAGTTAATAGTTGCAAGCAATAACCAGCATAAAATATCAGAAATAAAGAATATTTTAGAAAAACTGGATATGGATGTAGTATCATTAAAAGATGCAGGGATAGATATTGAAGTTGAAGAGGATGGAAAAACCTTTGAGGAGAATGCCTATAAGAAGGCTAAGGAAGTATTTGATATAGTTGAGGACGCCTATGTCCTGGCAGATGATACAGGCCTTATGGTAGATGCCATAAATGGAGCTCCCGGGGTTTATTCTGCCAGATTCTCAGGAGAGGGTGCCACTTATGAGAAAAACAATGCTAAGCTTCTGGATTTATTAAAGGATACAGAGGATAAGGACAGAGGGGCTAAGTTTGTATGTGTTATGGTTCTTATCATGAGAGAAAGCAGGATTGTAAAGGTAAGGGGAGAAATTGGAGGAAGAATTTTAAGAGAGCCAAGAGGGAAAAATGGCTTTGGTTATGATCCGCTGTTTTATGTGGAGGAACTTGGAAAAACCTTTGCAGAGATGTCAAATGAAGAGAAAAATTCTATAAGTCATAGAGGAAGGGCATTAGAAAAGCTGAGAGAAGCTTTAAAGTAAGGATTAATGTATGAAGCTAGGTATAATAAGTGATACTCACAGGGACCATTATTATTTAAATAAGGCTATAGAAAAACTGGAGAAGTCAGATTATATATTTCATCTGGGAGATAATATAACAGATGCTGTATACCTGGAAGAGAGGCTGAAAAAGATGGTATACAAGGTTAGGGGAAACTGCGATTTTTCCGATTCAACTCCCATTGAAATATTTCAGGAGATAGATGGAGTAAAAATATTTGCTTCTCATGGCCATAAATATTATGTAAAATATGGTTATGATGACATTTTAGAAAGAGGAAAAGAATTAGGTGCTGACATAATTTTATATGGACATACTCACATTTCTAGTGTAAGATATGAGGAGGGGATTTGGATAGTAAACCCCGGAAGCCCTTCAATGCCTAGGGATTCTTTTAATTCTATAGCTGTTATAGATATAAATGGAAAAGAGATAATTCCCAATATTTTAGAGCTATAAATTAAAAAATAGAAAAATAGGTATTGACGAATAGAGATATATCGTGTAGAATATTTTATGTCGACGCAGGAACGTTGGTCGACAATCGGGGTGTAGCGCAGATGGGAGCGCGCGTGGTTTGGGACCATGAGGTCGCAGGTTCAATCCCTGTCACCCCGACCACTTGCGGGTGTAGCTCAGTGGTAGAGCGCTAGCCTTCCAAGCTAGTTATGAGGGTCCGATTCCCTTCACCCGCTCCAATATGCGTCTTTAGCTCAGTTGGATAGAGCAACGGCCTTCTAAGCCGTGTGCCGGGGGTTCGACTCCCTTAAGACGCACCATATGGTGGATATAGTTCAGTTGGCAGAGCGCCAGATTGTGGTTCTGGATGTCAAGGGTTCGAGCCCCTTTATCCACCCCATATACGGTTCACTAGCTCAGTTGGTAGAGCACATGACTTTTAATCATGGTGTCCGGGGTTCAATTCCCCGGTGAGCCACCATTTAGTATAATATGCAGGTGTGGCGGAATTGGCAGACGCACTAGACTTAGGATCTAGCGCCTACGGCGTGCAGGTTCAACTCCTGTCACCTGCACCACAATAAATTTGCGGGAGTGGCTCAGTGGTAGAGCGTCACCTTGCCAAGGTGAACGTCGCGAGTTCGAATCTCGTCTTCCGCTCCAATATGCGTCTTTAGCTCAGCTGGATAGAGCAACGGCCTTCTAAGCCGTGTGCCGGGGGTTCGACTCCCTTAAGACGCACCATTTATGCGTTATTAGCTCAGTTGGTAGAGCACCTGACTCTTAATCAGGGTGCCCGGGGTTCGAGTCCCCGATGACGCACCATAAGCCTTGACGGGGTGTAGCGCAGATGGGAGCGCGCGTGGTTTGGGACCATGAGGTCGCAGGTTCAATCCCTGTCACCCCGACCAGCACATGCGGGTGTAGCTCAGTGGTAGAGCGCTAGCCTTCCAAGCTAGTTATGAGGGTCCGATTCCCTTCACCCGCTCCATTTTATTTTTTGCACCTGTAGCTCAGCTGGATAGAGTAGTGGACTTCGAATCCAATGGCCGCAGGTTCGACTCCTGTCAGGTGCACCATAAAAAAACCTCGTAATATAAATGATTACGAGGTTTTTTATTTTTTAAAATATATGAAATATTTTTAATTTGCCAATAGCATCTTCTTTAAATCATAGAATCTAATATACGTATATTTATTTAATTAACTACATAAAAATAGTGTTTAAACATGAAAAGCCATTTCTTAATAATCTGCAGGTAAAAGTTGAACAGCCTAATCCACAATATGCGGTTTTGATTATGAATCTGTAGGCAGCGGATAGATTGAAAGCCATGTACTTACCGGTTTGGCTCCTGTTTTAGTTAATTCTTCAGGAGAACCATGGACAGCAAACTATGTAACAGTTACAGGTGACCTGGTAGCAGATTTGCTTTCAAACATAGCTTCAGAACAAAGGGCCAAGGTTGTTTATGAATATTTATATAGACAGGTTAAGGATAAGGAAGTCAGAAATACCATAGATTTTCTGTTAAACCGTGAAGAAGCACATAATGCTTTATTTAGGGAAGCCTTAAATAAAGTAAAGGATACAGGCTCAAATAAGGATTTTGGGGTAACAGAAGATTCAAAATTATACTTTGACTTATCATCACCTGGAAGATATTTCGAAAACCCGGATCCAAGCGCACCTAGTTTTAATAATCCGAGAAACTGAAACAAGAGCATATATTAATAGTATTATATACTCATCCTTTAATTTAACTATTTTAACACAGAAAGCCCCGGAGATACCTTGGGGCTTATTGCTGTATAACTATTTTAATACATCCACCAGGGTCTTGGTTTGCGCCTGGGGCAGCAATGCCATCGGCCGCCATACCAGCAGGGACGATAGGGCCATCTGCATCTTGGTCTATGCATAGGTCTAATTACTTCTTGAATATCCTCATATTCATCCTCAAATTCATCCTCCAGCTCATCTTCATCTCGGCCCATTTGTTTATAAGGCATCATTCCATGCATAATGGGACAATTGTATTTATTAGGATAATGCTTCATATAAGGACAATACATGTGCTTTTGCATGTATTCCCAATCTTCATAAGAATAATCTTCATCTGAATGTTCATGGCCTGAATGTTTGTAGTCCTGCTTGTCATCACGGACCGGATCAGGGTTAGTTATATTCATTTTAATTCTCCAAAATAAATTTTACATTACATTTTATTCATTTAACCTATAAAAAAGTTCCAATTTACATAATTTATTTTTCAGGTTCTTTATTAA
>JAJBWD010000221.1:0-6592 GCA_032907345.1 Bacillota bacterium
AAATATTTGATACTTTAATATATCTTCTGTTCTTTTAATGTTATTCACGGGTAAACTTCCTTCCTAATTGTTTTCTCCATGAAAACTAATTATAAAATAATATTAAGGTAATTCAATAATATTTTCAAGCTTTTTGATTTTTCAAGAGCCGATTTCTTTATACGAACCGTCCCTAATTAGCCTCATTATTAAAATCGCCCCGCTCCTCAAGGTCTTTCACGATCTTGTCAAACAGTTCCTTGTCAATCTTAAACTTGAAGCGGTATACGATGTAACCTGCTGCAATAAGGATAAGAGGCAGTATAAGCATTGCCAGTTTCATAATCAGAAGTCCCCCGGCAGTTACGTCATTTGGAGTGGCAGCTCTGTTAATACCGGAAATGATAAGGGTAGCTCCCACAATACCGCTGGCGATTGCACCTCCGATCTTGTTAATAAAAGGCTGTACCGAAAAGGTGATACTCTCATTGCGGCGGCCCAGTTTCCACTGTCCGTATTCAACAGTATCCGTAAGGAACATGAGCATGAGCAGCTGTATAAATGCCTGACCAACAAAGAGCAGAACACCTGCAAGGCCGATGAATAACATATTCATTGGAGAGAAGAAAAAGACGATATAGCCAAGCACAACCAAAATTGTAGCAAATGCATATAGCTGTTTTCTGCTGTATTTTTTAGAAAATACATTGAAGCTGGACAGCGCCAGCAGCTGAGATATACCTAATATGCCAGCAAATACCGAGTACATATTTTCATCTTTAAAGGCATATTTAAAGAAATACACTCCAAAGCTTGTGGTTGTGCAGTATCCTATCATGAACAGGGCCATGGAGATAGCAGTGAACAAAAGCTGGTCGTTTTTGAAAAGCACTGAAAACATCTCTTTAAGGGAGGTCTTTTCTTCTTCTTTGTACAAACTGCGGTTCTCCTTTACACCAAAGATGGTGAAACATAAAAATGCCCACATTATGACTGCTACGCCCAAGGCAAAGATGAACCAGGCCTTTTTGCCGCCGCCAATAGCCTTAGTTATTGGGAGTATGCCAACTACTACCATGTACATCCCCACATTGGCACAGATTCGTGCGAAAGAACCAGTTTTTTCACGTTCCTTCTGATCCATTGTAAGTGATGGCAGCATGGACCAGTAAGCGATGTCATTAGCACCATATATAAAATCCCACAACAAATAGATGACTGTAAAGGAAATAATATAACCCGCACCTGTGAAACCTAAATCTGTAAAAAATAATACGGTGAAAATACCACCGAATAAGCCCCCTATGGTTATCCAGGGTTTGAATTTGCCAAAGCGGGAGTGTGTATTGTCTACAAGAAAGCCCATGATCGGGTCATTAACAGCATCGAATATACGTAAAATGGTGAATACACCTGTCATCCACCACATGGTGGAGTCAGGAAGATTGAGGATTTCCGTAAGATAGACCATCAGGTACATGCTTACCATGGAATAGAGCATGTCTCTGCCCACTGTGCCAAGTCCAAAGAAATATCGATTACGTTTAGTACTGTTAATCATTCTTCTTTTCCTCCATATCTATTTTTTCTGTAATATATATATTTGAACCAAAATCACCAAGCATACGGACTTTTTTATTATAACCAGTCCCTGAAAATTGACTGCAAAGCGGTATACCTGAGCACAGTGCCTCAGATGAGCATTTGTATTTTTCTATGCAGTCTGTCATAGTATAATGGCGATTTACGGTCCGCAGCAAAATGCCCTCCGGGTTAAGTTCTACCGGCATAATATGTTTTAAAAGTCCGCCAAAGCGCTCTATATACAAGCTCTGAGGCCGTGTACTGATGGTATATAATCCCTGGTTTAACCCGGTTACAATAAGTTTGTCTCCGCTTTCAGCTGCAGCTGAAAGCAGCTGGAAAAATCCCGTTACAGCAGTGTTTTTATCTTCACTTACGCTCTGCCAGATAACTTTGTTTCCTTTGCTTGCTTTCATCCGGGAGAATGTACCGTATTGGAATACCCTGCGATACTTTTTATAAAAAGCTATTTGATTTTCTATGTCCTTTTTCTCCTCCGGTGAAAGATATTTCATGTCCAGCTCATACCCTAGACAACCGAAGCAGGCGGCGTGAAAGCGAGTGGCAAGAGGAGTTTCCCGCAGAGTTTGCTGATGGGGAGACTCTGAAACATGGGCACCCATAGTTGAGGGCGGGTATAACATGGATAGTCCTGTCTGTATCTTCAGCCTTTCAATAGGGTCAGTATCGTCAGAGCTCCAAATTTGCTGACTGAAACACAGCATACCAAGGTCGAAACGGTTTCCTCCGCTGGAACAGCTTTCAAGCAGGATATAGGGACGTGAGCGGAATATTCGTGAAAGCACATCATATAGACCCAAGATATACCGGTGATAAAATTCGCCTTGATTTTGAAGGGATGAGGAATACCCCTCTGCAATATGCCTGTTCATATCCCATTTAACATAGCTCACATTAGCTTCATCTAGTATTGCACTTACATTTTTAACTATGTAATCACGAACCTGATTTTTGCACAGGTCCAGTACAAGCTGATTTCTTCCTAATACAGGTTTCTTATCAGGATGCTGCACTGCGTATTCTGGATGTTTACGAAAAAGATCGCTGTCCTGATTTACCATCTCCGGCTCAAACCACAGACCAAAATCAAGTCCAAGCATTCTTATCTTGTCTGCAAATGATTTTATGCCATGAGGGAATTTTTTAAGATTAACGGAATAATCACCAAGCCCTGCTTTGTCATTGTTTCTTTCCCCAAACCAGCCATCATCCAGCACAAAAAGTTCAATTCCAAGCTTCTTGGCGCTCTTTGCCAAATGAAGCAGTTTACTTTCATTAAAATTAAAAAATGTTGCTTCCCAGTTATTTATAAGCACAGGGCGTTCCTTGTTTTTCCAATTTCCCCGGACAATGTTTTCGTTTATAAATTGATGCATATTATGACTCATGCCGTTATAACCATTAGGGCTGAAGGTCATCACCGCCTCCGGAGCCTCAAAACTTTCGCCCTTTGTAAGATTCCACTCAAAACAGTGGGGATTGATACCCAAAGACACCCGGACTATGTCACCCCCGCTCTTTTCCACGGCGCTGTAATGATTTCCGCTGTAAACAAGATTAAAGCCATAGACACTGCCGCTTTCTTGTCCTGCATCAGAATCAGCCAAAATAAAGCCGGGATTATGGCGGTTGCTGCTGGCACCTGTGTTGGAGGAATTCACTGTAATTCCGTATTCCACAGGTCTCTTGTGAAGATGTGCTTCTTTTATCCAGCCTCCGTCCAGTGTAAGTAAACAAAAGTTTTCGTCAGGTAAATCAACCATCATACTCATCATGCGGCGGATTATAAGCGGATTTTCGCTTTCATTTGTCAGTACAGCACGGCGGGTGATAACATTTGTTTTTTCAAACACGGTGTAGTACATGTCCAGGGTTATGCTGCAGGTTGTATCCTTTAATGTTATGACCAGGGTTTGGCCGCCGCCGTAAGCTGAGGGCAGTGTATTCATTGGAATGCATCCATCGGTAATGTGATGTGATATATACACAAAATCACTGACAAATGTTCCATCAGGCATTTTAAGCTCTGTTGGGCTGAGGCGGTAATCTCCCCGTCCGTTATCAGACCATTCAAGGCTCATATTATCCAGGGAATAGAGCGGGTCACCTTCGTCATAGTTCACACTGCTGCCAATGGGAATTGTATTTTTCCGGGCCAGTACATCCGCTGATTCCCCACTTCCCAGAAGGGAACCGTAATATATATGTTCCATATGACCGAATTTCGTCCTTTTAAACAAATATGTGGTATTTGCTGTATCAATCCTGAAAACATTATCTTTAACATTTATCATGAAAGCCCTTCTCTCACTATTTTTATATACTGCAAAATATCAATTCTATAATTGTAATACTAATGATTTTATATCTTTTATTAATTCGACAACCATTGGTTTAATCCTGCTTTAATAGATTTTTTTTACTATGACTACAATATCTGTTATAGTTAAATCGTATATTATTATGAGTTATAAATATAGCCACAGGTCTGAATTTATGCTTATATATTTTATATATATTCAGATACTTCCATATACATAATGAAACCGTTAGGATTTATAAAATTTCATTTCTATTAGTATGACAGGTAACTTTGGTTAATTTTATCCTGCATAAATGAAATCATATGACAGAATACTGCAATTATTCCTCTTTATTCTTTCATTATTTAAATATTTGTATAAATTATTAGAAAACTTTTAAACTAAATTGAATTTTGTGTTATAATGTAGGTATATTTGGACTAATTGTTAATATAATTCAAACTTTTACTCAAATTTACCAATTAAAACGTGAGGAAGTTATGATTGAAACAGTCTTACTTGCAATTTTTGCTGGAAAAATTAAAGGGTACAAGCTAAAGCCCATTTTTAAAGATTGGGTAATATACCCAGTAATGATATTTACACTTTTTTATGTTTTTCTGCAGATAACAATATTTTGCGGATATTATGGTTTTATTAAATATGCAGGATTATTTGAAAAAATTTATATTTTTACATTCCTGCCTTTAATAATTAAATATGGACTTTATAAAAGTGCTTTAACCGGTTCAGTTTGCATTTATATAGGAACAGCATTAAATAAGCTGGTAATGGCAGCAAACAAAGGCAGGATGCCTGTATTCCCTAGCTTGTCTTATATAACCGGCTATGCAAAACCTGAGTCTTTTTTAAAAGTTAAGGATATACATATTTTAGGCAGCAACGCGGTAAAACTTAAGTTTTTAACTGATTACATAGACTTGGGATACAGCATTTTAAGCATAGGGGATATTTTTATAAGACTTTTTACTTTTATAATGATTTTCAGTTCAATAAAATATATTAACAAAAAAATAGAAAATAGGGAGGAGAATTAAATGTTAAGAATATCATGGTTTGAATTTATTGTAAGGGGTATACCGGAAGAATTTTTATTTGTTTTAGCAGTTCATGCATTTTCAAAAACAGGTATTAACTTAAAGAAATATATATTATCCGGTACTTTATTCTGGATTATGGCATACCTGATCAGATTACTTCCGATTCAGTATGGCATAAATACTATATTAAGTTTAATAGCACTTATTATCATAGTTAATTTCATAAATAAAATTGATATCGTTAAATCCATTCGCTCAGGACTTATTACACTTATTCTGGAATTTATTTTTGAAGGCATAAATCTGATTTTCATACAGTTCGTATTTAAAATAGATTTGAAAATTGTAATGAATAATCCTATAGCAAAAACTTTATATGGATTTCCTTCAATTATTTTATTTGGAATATTTGTTATAGCATACTATATCAGATTATCAAAACAAAAAGAGCTGGTATATAATTAGCATGGAAAATTTAACGAAAAATATTGCTGAAAAAATAGGTTCTGAGCTGGGACTTGATAATGACAGCAAAGAAGTAATTGCATATGGAACCTTTGCCATATTACAAACCTTGCTTTCCATAGCTGTTACAGTTTTACTCGGGTATACTTTTGATATCTTGGCTGAAACATTAATTGTTTCCTTTACTATAAGCATACTTAGGAAGTACTCAGGAGGTGCCAATGCCAGTTCACCTGGAATATGTGCTGCAATAAGTGCAGTGATAGCAGTAGGATTGGCTTTATTGGCAGCTTTTATAATAACTCCAATAATTAACTTAAATCTATTTATACTTTTAGGATTACTATCTTTCTCCTGGTCATTCTTCATCATATATAAATTATGCCCGGTGGATAGTGCTGCTAAGCCTATAAAAAGCCAGAAGAAGAAAGAAAGGATGAAAAAAGCATCTATATTGATTTTATGTTTCTATGCAGTAATTGTATTACTGAGCAGTATTATATATCTCCATACTCATGAGATAAAGTTTTTAACTTATTCCCTGAGCATATATGGAGGTACAGTATGGCAAAGCTTTACCCTTACACGCAGAGGTCATATAACAATATTAAAAATAGATACTTTTACTCATATTATATTAGATTCTATAAGGAGGCGAAAATAAATGAAAAAGAAGTTATTTACATTAGTTGCAGCTGTTACAACTCTTGTCGCTGCAGCAGTTGCTTCATCTGCCTGTGTTTGGATTGTATATCAGCCAGAAGAGCCTAAATGCTTAAGAGAAGAGTAAGATTTTAGGTTAAAAGGCTTAAGGTCGCTTATAACGATCTTAAGCACTTTATATTTATTAATCAAAAGATGAACAAATGAGTAGGATAGAGAGAAGATGAATAAAATCGAATCAAATAAAACAAAACAAATAAATGATATTCTATCAGTAGTAAAATTATCTTCATTATTATTCTCTGGTATGGGATTTTTTGAGTATTTTGTAACTACTAAAAAAGATATGTTTCAACCAAGCAATACATTTTATATAGGAATAGCTATTTCAGGCATTTTAATATTAACTTTAATATACTGCACCTGGGCATTTTCTGCAGTCAATAAAATTAATAATATAAGTATTCATCATGTTCAGAAAGCAGAAAACTTAATAATAGTTTTAATTTTTTTTAT
>JAJBWD010000222.1:0-68430 GCA_032907345.1 Bacillota bacterium
TATTAACATTAGTAGTAGGAATAATAACTTCATTTAGCATTGTCTGGTCAATAAGAACACATTCTTCCATAATTCCGCCTGTTCTTCTTTGTCCTCTTGAAGAGTCTTTTGCGGCAAGGATACTTATTCTTGAACCATTTTTAAATACATAATTTACATCATCTCTTGATTTTTTAGTTTTACCTCTATCCCAGTTTATCTAATTTGCAAGTGCGGGAATCAAACGGCAAATTTCCTCAATTTTCGCTACCGTAATAGATGCTGCCTGTTCTTTACCACCAGTAGTTACAAATAAATCGGCACCGGGATATAAAACGCACCTTATCATCAACGCCATCATTGACAAAAATGATTTTGAATACGCACGCGGGAACGTTGCATAAACATACCGATGCCGCATAACTATACGTAAGAAAATCCGCTGATAATATAAAAATTTAAAAGTTCCTTCTGGGCCTTGAATAAAATCTATAAATAAATCAGGATACTATCTAAAAAAAGCAATTTTATCTCTTATATCATCTATTTTCTAAAGTAATCTCTATTCTGATATACCTTGCTTTTTACCTTCATAGGCAAGAGAACTATCTAATAATGTTTGTAAACTCATTCTTGATGTCCTCCTGTTATTTTATCAGTTTCATCAGCCTATTGTCTTAAAAATTCTTTATAAGCTAACGTATCTTCTTCTGTTAATTGAGGCACATCAAAACCTTGAAATTTAGCTAATTTAATATCTTCTTTTTTCATCTGTTGCGCTCTAGCTTGTTTCAAATAATCCTAAACCTGTCTTGCAAGAGCGGCATCTTCATAAACAAGACTTCTATTATATGCTTTTAAATCATCAATAATTTTATCAATAGCATCAGGTTGTTTAATCTAAAATCTAGGTATTCTTCCGCTATGTTTCTAACAAAAGGCAACTAACTCACCAACTGAATCAACAACATTGCCTTTTTCATCTTTATTTTGCGCTGCTGTAAACTTGGCGGACTTTCTTAACATATCATAGGCTCTACTGTATTTTCCATATCCTTCTACGTCTCCGCAGTCTAAAGCCTAATTCATTTTTAGATAAGTTTTACAAATAAGAATTAAAGAATTTTTACTATCAGCATCTTGTATATCAAATGAGTTCGTCATCTAAG
The DNA here is from genome assembly GCA_032907345.1 of Bacillota bacterium. Lineage (GTDB taxonomy): Bacteria > Bacillota > Clostridia > Clostridiales > Clostridiaceae > JAJBWD01. The sequence continues at coordinate 1,149 of JAJBWD010000222.1, forward strand.
TATATTTTTTCTATAATTCGATTAATTGATTCATTTTATAAGTTCGACCCCATTTCATAACAAGATACTTCTTATCTTCTAATGTAAGGTCGGCCGCCAAATCAGGCAATTCTTCCTACGGGAAAAAATCATTTTCGTTAAAAGCATTATCTTTACCGATAGCATCTTGCTAAGGTATTTTAGGCATCATTATATATTCATTCTACTTTTGAAATTCTGAACTTGATAAAGTTCTATACTGCGCCTAACTAATTTCACCTTTTTCAAGTTGTTCTTTTAATTTTTCTTGGCGGACTTCCTATGCTTCTTTATCTACACCTTCTTTTTGAGAAACCTACTTTTGTAATTCCTAACTTGTTGCCCAAGTATATTTTTTATATTGTTTTAATTTTACATAAGATAAATATTTACCAATGACAGATGTTCCTTTTAATTTTCCACCATGCTTCGCATATTCTTTATCTCTAATCCTGTTCCAAAAAATAGGAACCCATGGAGCGTCCGCTTTCTATATTATCCATAAAAAAGTGCTTTCGTCAAAATTATCAACGTGCAAAGTTATACATTCTTTGCATATCTAAAATTTTTCACCCGTTCGATAAGAAAAAAATTTAACTTCCTACATGGTACGACCGCATTTCTAACATGTTATTTTTGCCATATTAATCTCCTTTATACGGTATTCTTTTTACTATTTTTACTACCTTATTCTTTTTTTTATTACGACAGTCTTTACATATAGAATAAAAACCATCTTTACTGGAGGTATTTTTAGAATAAAAAATATTATGTGCTAGTTTAATCTATCCGCATTTAGAGCAACGTTTCCATTCACCTTTTTCTTTATTAGTATAGTACCATAAAAGATAATTTTTCGTAGCGGTTTCCGCAATCATTTTAGGAATCTTATTCCGCCAAAGAGAAGATATATACTATATAGAATAGTGAACATTATGTTCTTGCTACAAAAGAGATTGAATCTAAAGATTAGTTTTTCCATCTATTTTATAAATCAAAAGACTATAATAAAGAGGAAAGTCTTTTTCAAAGGTCTAATCCACTATTTTATCTAATGCTTCCATAAGAAAATAACCATCTGTATAAAATTTACCATAACAACTTTCTTTTAATCGAGAATAATTACACAAAAGAGCAGAAACATGTTTAGGGTTCATAAATGATATTAAACTCTTATCTTCTATTTCTCCATTTTTCATTGTTATATTATCATCAAAATTTAAAGAATAAAAATTTTTAATACCATTTAAACAATTTATAGGCTGTTTGTATGAGTTTTTTAAAACATATTGATCTTGACGTAATTGAATAACTTGTTGTTTTAATATAAAACGATTTTTCCCTTTAGCCTTTTTCTCGCGGGCTTCGGTTTCCGCTATAGCCTACTGTAACTGTTTAAGACCAGGAATAGTTTCAATATCTTCTGCCGTAATAGATATTTTAGGTGTAAAAATAATATTTTTATCATCCGTTATTAAATTATATATTCCATCTTCACCGTTCTAAAATTTACTCACTAACCCCTAAAAAGATTTTTCTCTTTTGTTTACCGTAATCATTCTATTACTTGTATTTATTAATTTATCTTTTTTCTCTTGTTTTGTCATAGCAAATATAATATAATCAGCCATTACTTCTAAATATTTTTTTGTTATTTTTTCAGGAGGTAGAGAATCTATTATTTGTTGGACTAAGGCAGTTCGTGCCTATGGAGACTAAATAGTATAATCTAACTTTAAATTTTTTGAATCTTCCATTTATAAGATTCTCCTTTCTTGACCTTATATTTTTAGTATACCAAAAATTTTTGTACAAATCAAAGTAGCTTAAATAGCAAATTGACTTGTTTTTTTGAAATTTTTTTGATATAATATTTTTAGAAAATGAAAGACAAGAGAAAGGAAGAAAAAATGGAAATGATTAAAGGTGGCGATTTACATAATAAAATATTAAATTGGAATCCCTGTCTTATATATCAAAAAGATGATTTAATTAATTTTAATGGATATATCTTTAAATCTCTCCAAGATTGTAATAGTTGGCATCCTAATTATTACCATGCGTGGAAACGATTAACAAAAAAAGAAATAAAAAATATTTCTTCTTATAACAATAGTAATATGCAAAAAGGTTGTGTGTTAACATGGCATGGTATTCCTGTAGATTCTTATAAATCTTTTAAAATATATACAGAAGGAGACCTTGTTGAATTTAATGGAGATATTTTTAAATCTCTTTATTCTCAAAACACTAATAATCCTATTTATAAATCTTCTTGGAAACAATTAACAAGAAATGCAAAAGAAATAGTAGAAGAATGGGAAGAGAATAAACTTTATACTCGATATGATAAAGTAAAATATAAAGGTTTTATTTATGTATGCGAAGCTCATAAACTAAACGGTTCTACTCCTCCACCTGAATCTCTGTGGTGGAAAATGTGGGGAAATGTTAACGATGACCTCGATGAAAAACCTACTACAATTAAAGTAAATAATGATAGAATAGGTGATATAACAGCAGATAATGTTGTTATTTACGGCAACCATACGGGAGACATTTCCGCACCTGGAGAAAAATCTGTTGTTGTAATTTTTGGTGATGTAACTGGTGATATTACTGCCAATCAGGTAATTCATCTTGATAATTCAGACTCAGAAGAAGTTAAAGCTATGTTTTTAAATAAACAAGGCTAGACTAAAACGTATCATGATGAACTTTAGGAATCTACGGAGTGTTTGATGTGATGTTAAAAATAGAAGATTTTAGTGAATTTGGAGTTAGAGAAATTCTTCTTTCTTTTGAGCAATTTACAAGAGAAGGAAAAGATATGGAAATTAATTTGAATTTCTGTGCGGAACCCGCCCGTGATAATGCATGGTATCAAATTAATATCGGTGAATGTTTTGAAGATGAATATAAAAATTTAGAGGAGCACCGCTTTAATAGTTTAAAAAAGGCTATTAAATGGTGGAATAAATATTTTGAGGAAAATGAAAAATGAATGGATTCCGTTAACGAAGAGACCACCAGAAGATGGCGAAAGAGTACTCATAACCTACGATAAAAATGTTATCAGGGCTACATGGGATGAAATGAGAGGATATTTTTACGACACAAGTGCAATGGCTCTTGATAGAGATTTTGTTTCTGCATGGATGCCACTTCCTGAACCGTATAAAGAGGAGGAAGAAGAATGAATCACGATTATGCACATTGTTCAGATTTTAAAGAAACTTGTCCGATGAATTGTTTTCGGGCACAGCTTGTAAGAGATTTAAGATTCAATCCGCAAAAATTTGTGTCTTGGATTCATTTTCGTGATAGTGGAGAATGTCCACTAGATAAAGCGGAGAAAGAATTATGACACATAAAGAATTAATGATTGAAGTCGATATGCTCAAAGGTAATATCAACCGTATGATGGTTACAAAAGACCCACAAGAATTACAGAAAATGCATGAGATTGCGGAATATAGATTGTATAAAATCTATAAAGCAAGGGTTATAGAATTAGATAAAGCGGAGGAAGATAATGAGTGACACAGAATGGTACGGTGGATATTATTCTCCTAATCCTGATTATAAAGACGATGAATCAATTTATCGTGGTTATCACACATATGATTCTTTTGGTTACCAAATGGAGCACATTATGGAATTTGATGATGATGGAAAGGTAGTGAGGGAAGACAATGAGTGATTATATCAGCAGAGAGGATACGATTAATAAAATCAACGAACGGCAGGAAAAGTTGATTTATTGTTTTGGCTCTGAGAATGATATGGTCAAGACAATGGATATTGCAAAAAGCATTATAATCGCAGAACCGCCTGCCAATGTTGCTCTAGTGGTACATAGTCAATGGGTACTTGGGGGATATGATGATATGTATTATGTCTGTGAAGAATGTGGACATAAGCAGTCAGAATATTATACAAAACCTACAGCGAATTTCTGCCCCAACTGCGGAGCAAAGATGGATGGAGGTGTGTCTGAATGAGTGACAGAATGACGTTTCCAGACACAGTAGAAGAATTTATGGATACATACAAGGTAGTTGACCGTGATGGATATTACATGAGCAAAGGAACAGAACTTGTACCTGTGTTCCGTATGAAACAGTGGTTTGAGCATTTATCGACTGCCGATGTTGTACCTGTGGTACACGGGGAATGGATAAGTGAGTGTGAACCTCATTATGAGTGTTCAGAGTGTCACCATTGGTTTCATTTATATCAATATATGAACTATTGCCCAAACTGCGGGGCAAAGATGGATGGAGAGGAAAGAGTAAGATGAACTGGAATGTATTTGTAGCGACCGCAAGTTTTATAGCAATGGTTATAAATTTTTTAAAAGTAAAAGAAGCGAACCATTTTTACAATGCATTAATCAATGCAGTAATATGTGGTGTTTCGATAGCGATGGTAGTTAAAGGATGATATATGATTAATCTTTTTGAAAAACATAAAAAGAAACGAAACGGTTCTCCAATAGGTGTCCAAAGTTTACATAATGAAGAGATGTTTGTTTGTCAATATGATGAAGATATTGAAGATTTTAAATGGATAAAAATAAAAACTCCTGATTTTGTAAAAGAAAGTTTAAAAGTAAAAACAAAAATGGTAGGAGAAGAAGAATAATAAAAAATGGAACAGAGAAAATTTTTAAGACTTACTAAATATAGTACTGGTAAATGTATTTTAATACCAATTGATAATATTATAACGATAGAAGAGCAAGAAGTAATAGAAAAAAATACAAATAATATTATAGTAAAAGTTGGTTTTCAATCTTTTAATGATATAAGATATGTTTTTGTAAAAGAATCTATTAAAGATATTACTCAAGGTTTTGTATTTACTATATTATAAAAGGTTAAATAAAATATGAATTGGAATGTTCTTATAACAGGGATATGTTCAATGGCGACATTTCTTAATGTAAAATTTTTTTCAGATGAGTCTGAGGATACGCCTGTTTTTATATGTAATATTATAATTTTTTTAATTATAGCAATAGCATCCGTAATAAATAATGCATTACAAGGAGGTGTATAAAATGGTATTAAATCCATTATTGTTAGTAGTAGTTACTATTGGCGCATTTCTATTATGGTGTGCGCTTAATATTTTCTTTCCTTTTATTGGCAGCGTTATAAATGATATGAAGGAAGATATAGAAAGAAGTTTAAATAAAGAAGAAGAAGAAGAAGAGGAGGAGTAAAAATTTTTATGAGAAAAAATGGAAAAGTAGGCGGAGTTACTATTGCTGCTATTTTGGTATTGGGGATTCTAGGTCTAATGTTGTTTACGACCAAGATTCCCGCAGGTTACGCAGGTATTGTTTATAATATGAATGGTGGAATTGAAGAGAACGTCCGCCATCAAGGTTGGTCAATTGTTTCTCCTACTAAAACAGTAACTAAATATACTATAGCAAGAGAACAGTCATATATGACAAAGGATAAGCGCGGAGACTCTGAGGAAGATGAGAGTTTTGAGATTCCTACTAGAGAAGGCGCATCTCTTGAAGTAGACGTTGCTTTTGGTTATACTTTTGATATTAATCGTCTGCCTGATACTTTTAATAGATTTAGAGGACAAAGCGGTAAAGAGATTCTTGATAGTTTTATTAAACCTACTATGCAAGGTTGGATAAAGGAAGTTACTCCTCGTTATGGTATGGTTGAAATTGTTAGTAAGCAAAGAGGAGAAGTTAATGCTGCTCTAACTGAAGAAATGCAGAAGAGATTTGATAAATATGGTATTATTATTGATACTGTAACGTTGACCGATGTCCGCCCTGATGAAGATACCGATAAGGCTATTAGAAATAAGATTAAGGCACAAGAGGAACTTGAAAAAGCAAAGATAACTGCGGAAACTGATAAGGTGAACGCGGAACGTGATAAGGCGGTTGCGATTATTAACGCAGAAAAAGAGAAAGAAACTGCCGCAATTGAAGCGGAAAAGGCTAAGATTAAGGCGGATGGTGCTGCCGCCGCACGGGAGACTGAATCTAAGGCGGAAGCTGAAGCTATTAAGAGAATCTCTGGCGCGCTGACTAATGAATATAATGAGTATATTCATAATAAACAGTGGAATGGTGCGGAACCGCAAATTGTTGGCGGAAGTGCAACTCCTATTGTTGATATGAGGAATGGACAATGATTAGGAAGATTTTAAAGCGGATTCCTAAGAAGGCTAAGGTATGGCGGCCGGTGTATTGTTGCCCTAGTTGTGAAGCAATCTTGCGGGAGGGTGATACTTCCTGCAAGCATTGTAAGCAGAAGGTGAGAGTATGATTGGAATGTAAAAATGGATTATTTTATAATAAGTTCAATATTTTTAAGTGGATTTGCGATAGGTTTTACTTTAGGAAGATTAATATCTTAAAAATTTTTGGTACAGGGAATGTCGATGATGATTTTTATATTATCCCGTTATTTGATTTTTTAAAAATTTTTGGTGCACGTGATTTGAAAACTTAAAAATTTTTGGTACGGGAGATGTCGAGACCATAATCAATTTTAAAAATCAAAAAAATTTTTTCCCAAAAACCCACCCCCGTTAATACCGAGAAAAAGGTTTTGGGAATACTGTGTAGAGACAAAAAACTAAATATAAACGCTGCGTAGAATAGACCGCCCTAAAAATCGTATGATTTTATTTAGGGCGGTCTTTTTTGTATTTACGTATTTTTGCTCGGCGCGCGCAGGCCAATGCGCGCCGAGCTTTAGTGCGACAGCACGTATCCAGATTTCTGAATCCACAAATCTGAAACAGGCAAAACTTATAGTTTTGCCTGTTATTTGTTAAATTTTTAACACAGTAAACTTATAGTTTTATTCATTTTGTGTGTTAAATTTTTAACACATAAAATCATAGTTTTACCTATTTCGTGTGTTAAATTTTTAACACACGTAAGATAAAACATAGTATCTTCTTTGTTAAATTTTTAACACATCAATCTTATAGTTTTGTTCATCTCTTGTTAAAAATTTAACATTTTTTAACAAGATAAATTTTAGTATTTTCTTTGTTAAAATTTTAACAGACTTTAGCGCGCTAAATCAGTAAAGGGTAAACTGGATCAGTTAGACAAGGTTAATCGAACGAATGAAACTATCAAAATAAGTCATTTGATCGTTAATGATTTAACAATGTAATAATAATAATAATAATAATAAAGAACAAACATTGTTAAACTATTAACAATCTAACACAGTACAAACATTGTTAAACTATTAACAATGTTCTTTAATACGTTAAAGCAACAGAGTTTGTTTGTTAATTAACAAACAAACTCTGTTGTTCAAGATCAGCCAGAGCGGCCGCTGCAGGCCGAACAATTATACCACACATGAGACCAACTTGTCAAGAGGGAAAATGAAAAAATTTTAAAAAATTTTTTCATTCCTAAAATGCTATTGCTTGTTAAAAAAATGACACACTTTAGCGCGTTAAAAGATCAAAGTAAATCGTTTAAAAACGAAGATCTTAAAATTATCTGAAAATTAAAAAAATAGTCTGAAAATTAAAAAAGATGTTGACAAGTACGCCTTTTAGCGTTATAATTGATTTATCAAATGAAGCAAAGAACCGATCGAGAAAGGGGTTTTAAAATGACTAACTACTTCGTACTTAATGCTAAAGGTGTTATGGTTGGAAACTTTACCAATGAAAAGGAAGCAAAAGAGTATTTAAACAAGGGACTGAAAAGAGGATGGAAATGGACACTTGAAACTGTCACACACAATACTCGCGTTCCTGAAGTTTGGGAAATGGCAGGTTGTAAACAGGATACGACAAAAGTTGATTGGGGCAGGAATTGGATGCTTCAGTAAAATAAAAAGGTTTGGTGAAAAACCAAACCTTTTTTAAAAATTTTTTTAAAAACCTATTGACTTTAACCTATAATGTGTTATAATAATATCATCAAAGGAAAACAAAAACCGATCGAGAAAAGAGGTACAAAATGGCAACTTATTACTTTGATGTTGATGGTGTTCTTGCTGATTTTCATAGTGCATACGATGCAAAGAATAGAGGTCTTTCCCTTAGATATGACTTTATTAGGAATCTGAAACCTTTTGTACAAAATATCCTTTTGGTCAAGGCTTTAATCGAAGCAGGAAATGACGTTTATATTTCTGCCATGGTAGCAAATAAATATACTGAAAAGGCAAGAATTGATTGGATTCATGAATTTCTTCCTGAAATAAATGATAGCCATATTATTACAATCATGGGCCATGGTAAAAAGCATGAACACATGAAAACAAAAGACGGTATCTTGATTGATGATAAAAAGACTAATTGTAATCAGTGGAAAAAAGCTGGATTCGTAGCTATCTGGTTAGAAGAAAAGGGTGGAAAAATAAATCTTTAAATTTAAAAAAGGGGGTTGACAAACCTCAACCCCTTTGATATAATAAATACAGTTAAAGGAAAACACCGATCGAGAAAGGAGTACAAAATGAAAACAACATTCATCTACATGGTAAACGGAACTGAGCTTTATTCTGAAAAGGCTTTCGGTCAGGAATGGAAAGAAGCTAAAGCAATTGCAAAAGAAGCCCATTGTGGAATTTACAGGGCAGTTGTTAAGGGCGAGGAAATCCGCTATGAATTCTTTGCTAAGGGCGGTTGCTTCCTGAACGAAAGATTTTATACCGATGAAAAGATTGAAATCTTTTAATTATAAAAGTCTTGCTGTTTTCAGCAAGGCTTTTTGTTTTTTATCTAAGTTTCCGCAGGCGATCCCTGCGGGCCGAAAAATTATATCACATGCGTCAGCTAATTGTCAAGATGTAAAAATGCACAAATATTAAAGCTATACTGATCCCGTTTTTGGATATATTTTTTTTAAAAATCTATTGACTTTTTTCTATAGTATGTTATAATAATATCATCAAAGGAAAACAAACCGATCAAAGAAAGGGGTTTAAAATGACTACAGAATTCATCTACATGGTAAACGGAACTGAACTTTATACTACTAAAGCTTTTGGAGAAGAATGGAAAAAAGCTAAAGCACTTGCAGAGCAGGCACACTGCGGAATCTACAGAGCAGTTATCAGAAATGAAGAAACTCGTTACGAGTTCTTTGCAAAAGGTGGTTGCTTCCTGAATGAAAGATTTTACACCGATGAAAAGATTAAAATCTTTTAAAAAAAATAAAAAAGGGGGTTGACAAAACCTCAACCCCCTGATATAATATAATCATCAAAGGAAAACAAAAGCACCGATCAAAAAGGAGATTAAAAATGACTACTATCGCTATTAATTCTTTCGTAACTGTTACCTTTACTGAGAAAACTGCTCGCCTTTACAATCAGGCAATTGAGTCTGATAAGACTCTCGACAGGGCTTGGAAAGCCTATTGTGACGGGGATATGGATTATAACGATTTTGATGATTTCCGTTTTGAAAATTGGCAGATTTGGGAAAAACTTCTTTCCTAATCTTAAAAAAGGGGTTGACAAACCTCAACCCCTTTGATATAATAAATACAGTTAAAGGAAAGCGAAAGCACCGATCAAAGAAAGGGGTTCTAAAATGACAAAAGAGATTCAGGCAAAGGTTGACGCATGGTACAAAGAGTATTGCAAAAAGAACGGCAAGGCTCCTACATGGATCGAATTGATAGAAGCCACAAAAAAAATTGAAAAAGGGGGTTGACAAAAAACTCCCTTTAGGCTATAATATAATCATCAAAGGAAAGGAGATAAAAAATGTTTTATTTAACTTATGACTTAGGAATGTATGATGATGAAACTATTTGTGAAGCATTTGATACAATAGAAGAACTTCTTGAAAGATATAAAGAAATACAATATGAAGTATGTGAAATAGAAGCATGGAAAGACGATAAAAAAATTGCTCCATGGTATAAATAATACTTGACAAAAGCCAAGCCCTTTGATATAATAAATACAGTTAAAGGAAAACAAAACACAAAAGAAAGGTGGTACAAAATGTCTCTTAACGAAATGATGAACTGTGGTGCAACTCTTGCGGAACTGCTTGCGGAATGTGGTGTAACTCCTGAGGAATTCAATGGCGAGGACGAGGATTAATCCTCGTCCTTTTTGCGCGGCGCGCGGCTGGCCGTCCCTTGCCAGGCCGGGCCGGGAATCATTATACCACAGCCGCCAGAAAAAATCAATATCGGAAATGTGCACAAAGATCAGGCACAAAATTCCTAAAATTTTGTACAATATTTTACTTGACACGACTGCTGTCATGGGGTATAATGTATACATAAGATAAAGGAAAGGAGATACGACATGAACAGCAAGCATTGGAGAGCCGACCGCCAGAGACGTAGCCAGATTATCGCCCAGATCGGAATGGGGCAGGTTGTAAAGGAAGTCACTGTAGACCGTGGTCATAAGAACGGACCTGAAATTCATAAAATTACTACAACTGGACTGGTAGTAATTTATAACAAGCGGACAGGTATTATGATTACCATTCTCATTGCAAGACCTAATCAAATTAAACGGTACTACGCAGAGAATGAAGCCCCGCAGGACATTATCAATCTTGCTATTGAGCACATGAGAGCAGGGTACAACAAAATTTAAAAAAAATTAAAAAAGGGCTTGACAAAAGCCAAGCCCTTTGATATAATAAATACAGTTAAAGGAAAACACCGATCGAGAAAAGAGGTTTAAAATGAAAACTTACACAACTTACACTATCCTTAATGCAAAAGGTACAATCGTTGCTCTTTATGATAATGAAGCACAGGCAACAGAAAAATTAAATAAAGGTTTAAAAAGAGGTTGGAACTGGACACTTGAAACTACAGTCCATACAATCCGCACTCCCGAGGTTTGGGAAATGGCAGGTTGCAAGCAAGACGCAACAAAAGTTAACTGGGGTAGGAATTGGATGCTTCAGTAAAAATTTTAAAAAAGGGCTTGACAAAAAGCCAAGCCCTTTGATATAATAATATCATCAAAGGAAAACAATAACACCAATCAAGAGAGGGTTTTAAAATGACAAACATGACTGTAAGAGAAATGATTGAAGCACTTGAAGCCATTGCAAAAGAGTATGGTGATAATGTTGAAGTATTAAACACTTGGAAATATAACAGTGAAAATCCCCATGATAGCAGTGTCAAAGAAGTTTATTTTCTTCTTGGAGATGGAGACCGCAAATATGCAATGATTCACTAAAAAATTGAAAAAGGGGTTGACAAACTTTAACTCTTTTGATATAATATAATCATCAAGAGAAAGAAAGAGAGGAAATAAAAATGACACACATTAATAATCTTCCTGATTACGCTAAGGATTATGATTTCATCGTAGCAAGAATCTGTGATAACGAATTCTGGTTCTGGGGTGCTTATGAGACTTTCAACAGAGCACAGGATGTAGCCGATGAAATCAATGGTATCGTAGTTATCAGAATGGAAAAGGGGTGATAAAATGATGAACGAAAATAAAAAGGTGCGGAAGGCAAAAAACGCACAGAAACGTGTGCTTGTTCCCTTTAATACAGGAATCCGCACGCACAAGTCTAAAAAGGATTACAACCGTCAGAAATATAAAAAAATTGATTTCTGACGGTTGACAAAAAGAAAAAATTTTGATATAATATAATCATCAAAGGAAAACAAACACACAAAAGAAAGGTGGTATAAAATAATGTATTGTGGACTTGCGGAACTGCTTGTGGAATATGGTCCAACTCTTGCGAAACGTGGCGTAGACCTTGCGGAATTTCTTGCAGGATGTAGATATAGCACAACTTCTAAGGAATCCAATGACGAGGACGAGGATTAATTCTTGTCCTTTTTTGACCGGGCCGCGGCGGTCTGCTTCTCACCGCCGCGGCCCGAAGTTCCATTATATCATACCTGCCGCCTTTTTGTCAAGCATTTTTTCAAAAAAAATGCACAAAGATCCATCCTGAATTTTGTGCATTTTGTCTATTGCATTTTTTTGGTCTATCCCTTATAATAATAATTGTCAAGGGGAGCGAGCCAAGATGAGGCTCAGGTATCTGCCACCTACATGAACCAGTGGTGCTCCCCTATACGGCGAATAAGAATAAAACGAGAGGTGATAAAAATGAGAAAACTTATGTCTGATAAAGAACTGAGAACTGTCATTGAAAAATTTGGTCTTAATCCTGATATTAAGGTTGAGCCTCTTTATGTCTTAAACGTTCCTGTTGTTTTCCTTGGCTTTAACAGCAAAGGTCTGGAGATGTGGAAGTCAAAAGACGGAAAAAAACTTTACATTATGTATTGACTTTTTCCTAACTTATGATATAATATAATCATCAAAAGAAAACATCACAAAAGGAGAAAATACTATGAGAAAAGTTGTTTACGGTAACGGTCTTTTTTGCTTCAACGATATTAAGGATTTGCCTGCTCCTGAGAGATTCGTTAAACTGGTAACTATTATTCCGCCCGATGAAATTGAATCTAAAGAAAAGTTTATGGCGGAAGCCATTAAAACAGGCCGTATTCATCCTCGGAAACGTCCTAAAGCAATTTAAAAAATTGCTTGACAATAAACTTTTAATCTGATATAATTAAATCATCGAAAGGGGAAATAAAATGAGAGGTCCACCGATTTAACGCCAAGTGGCTGACGGGCGCCACTAATTTAGCCCAAGCCTATCGAGGGCTATTGCTCACCAAAAAGAACTACTGCAAGTCCCAGAGCGCAGTGTGAGTGGAGATAGGTCAAAAGGTTCTTAATAAACTCCCTTATTGAAGAAAGAGGTAAATCAAATGGTAAATTAAAGCACCTTACCTACAAGGGGCAATGACATAAAGGAATGGGATAAAAGAGCGTAGGACAGCTCTCCCCTATGTAACATATTTTTCGATATTCCGGCAATAGTGGTAATTAATTATGAGAGACCCTCCGAAAGAAAAATAATTTAAAAATTTATATTAGATACGTTAGGCAGATTTGGTCATGTTACCAAATCCGCCTCTATGTGCGTGGCGCGCGCCCGGACGTTCCTTTCCAGCGCGCGCCAAAATTCAATTATATCATACCACCAGCCTTTTTGTCAATAGGAAAATCATACAAAAATAAAATATTTTAAATCCCATAATTTGTATAATTTTACATATTGCTTTTTCTATGAGATATGATATAATATAATCATCAAAAGGAAATAATAAAAGGAGAAATAAAATGACTTATTATCAGACTAAAAAAGAAATTGATAGACTTACCGCTCTTCTTAATCAGACCTATACAACTGAAATTCCTTATCTTGCTAATAAAACTCGTTGTGTAGGACATGGAATGTTTATGGACACAGATGAAGTTTGTGTAAAATACAACGTCATTAATACTCCTGTTTACAGAGGACAGACAAGACAAGAAATTGAAAAACAAATTAAAATACTTAAAGACAGTATTGCAGACGAGGAAGAAAAACGCCGTATTACCGCCAAATTAAAGAGGTATAAAAAAGAATTCGAAACATTAAATAAAAGAAAAGACTATCTTGAAAAATGGATTGCTGAAAATGAAGAAATTTAAAAATTTCTTCTTGACAAAACTCTTTTAATCTAATATAATTAAATCATCAAAAGGAAACAAACTTATAAAAAGGAGATAAATCATGAAAGCTATTAGAACAATCCTTGTCCCTGTTGAAAAAGAGTGTGAAATCCTTTTCCGTATCCGTTGCAATCCTATTTGCTATGACCCTCATTTTGCTCCAGGAGAACCTTTTTACGTAAAACAGGACGGAAAAGTTCTTTATTTTGAAGATGAAGAGGACGCAAAAGCAACTATAAAGAAACTTGAAAAAGATTATCTTTTCGTAAAAATGGAAATTGAAGAGAAAATCATTTCTATTTTTTAAAAAGGGGTTGACAAATAACTATTCCTCTGATATAATATAATCATCAACAAAAGAAAAGGAGATAAAAAAATGTTACGAGCGGAAACACCCTGTGACTTTGGTCCGTGCCCTTATGAAGCTGAATATGGATGCACCTGCGCAACCTATTGCTCTGTGGATGAAGAAGCTTATCCCTATGATTCTGATAAAGAGTTCTATGAAGATGAAGAGGATGATTGGGATGATGAACCTGATGTAGATGAATGCGGATTCGATCCCTACGAGGGATGTTATACCTACGATTGTTAAAAATAAGGGGATAGTAAACACTATCCCCTTATTTTTGCTCGCCGCGCGCTCATCCAGGGCGCGCGGAAAAATCATTATATCACACCCGTCAGCTTTTTGTCAATAGGAATTTTATACAAAATATAATTTTTTCTGATCCCGTAATTTGTGCAATATTACATATTGCATTTTTAACAGTTATCGCTTATAATAATAATTGTCAAGGGGAGAGCTTAAACCAACAGTTACCTCATAGAGGTCGGAACGCTCATAAAAAAATCAAAAATAAAGGAAAAACCCCTTGACATAATCACCAAAAGGTGCTATAATAAATACATAAGGTGAGGGATGGAAGCAAGGGAAAGAACCCAAGACGCCAAGTTGTCGCAGTAAGTCTTCCTGATAAAGTCCCACCACCGCAAGGAGCCTGACTTTGCGGTATATAAATGTGAACCAAGCGGTTAAATTCGCAACCCTATAGACTCTGGAAAGGGGTTGGTCAGGCGAGTCATTTTTACGGCAGATATGCAAATGGTGAAGCAAGCGGTCTGTAAAACCGTGACCCTCAGGGTAAACATTGTAGGTTCAAATCCTACTCTGCCGACTATCACTTTTAATATTCCACCAGAAAAGGAGAATCACCATGATGAATTTCGCATCTTACATTGTAACCGTTAACGCTTCCTCTAACAAGGTCGCAGTCATCCGCAAGGCAATCGAGGCTACAGGTCTCTATATCCTTGACCTGAACGGTATCAAGGCGGTTGGAAAGGACTCTTATGAGTGCTCCGGCTGTTTCATCCGCCAGGGCGGGCAGAGGGTATAAACCCTCTGTTTTTTTGCCTGCGCCGCGTTGGTGCGTTTCTCTGCCAACGCGGCGCAAAATTTTATTATACCACACCGCTGGCCTTTTTGTCAAGCGAAATCTACAATAAAAATAAACAAAATCTGATCCCGAAATTTGTGCATTTTGCCTATTGTATTTTTAAAAGCTATCCCTTATAATTATACTTGTCAAAAGGAAAGCAACAGAAAGGAATAAATATGACACATAAAGAATTTATCAAAGCTACTTTCACTGTTCTTGCTGAAACTGATAACGCTATTTTCTTTGACGCATATGGTGAAAAGGTGGCAGAAATCAATGGCGCTTCCTTTGATTGTTCTTCCGTAGAAGAGTTTTATGAGATGGTCGAAATGTTTGGCAATGATACTTTTGAGGTATAAAAAATGATAGGACAGATTGTTTTTGTAATTTACCTTATTAGTATGTTAATTATCGGTATTTGTGGAATTGATTATAAACCAAGAAATAAATTTAATTTTAATTGGGTTTTTACCTTATTTATAATTTTATTTGTAATAAGTCCTATAATTGCAAAATTTTGTGGATTAACTTAAAATTTTCCTTGACAACTTCTTTAAAATATGATAATATATAATCATCAAAAGAAAGGAAGGAACAATAAATGAAAACACTTGTATTTGATATGGATGGTACTCTTGCTGATACTTATAGCGTCAATGGATGGCTTCAGATGCTTAGAGCGGAAAACCCTGCGCCGTACATTAAAGCTAAACCCTTTTATGACATGGTGCTCCTGACCGCTATCCTGTGGGTTCTTAAAAATGACGGTTGGAGAATTGCCGTTACATCGTGGCTTGCTAAGGATTCTACCCCTGAATATGATGCAAAAGTCAGGCAGGCAAAAATTGATTGGCTTCGCAGATATGACTTCCCTTATGATGAACTTCATATTGTAGAATATGGAACTGTTAAAGAAACCTGTACAAAAGACCTCGGCGGTTTTCAGATTCTATTTGATGATGATGAACGTGTGAGAAAAAGTTGGACACTTGGAGATGCTATTGACGCAAATCAAAATATTATTCCGTTTCTATCGGAACTGATTGCTTAAAAACCAGAGGGCGTATGCCCTCTTTTTTGCTCGTGCCGCGGTCCACAGGGCCGCGGCGAAAATTCCATTATATCATACTCCTGAGATTTTATCAAGTGAAAATCTGCACAAACTTACATCAATTCAGATCCCGTAATTTGTGCAATATTCCGATATTGTATTTTTTAAAAATTTTTAGTATAATATAATTGTTCCAAGAGAGAAAGGAATTAAAAAACTCTCCCCTTTTCGGCAGATTACCGTTTGACAGCCACCTTCAAGGAGTAAGGAAATAACATAAACGGCGTTTCAAGGATTACCTGTCCATTTTCTTTGGCGTGAAAAGAAATAAAAGGTAGCAAGCATCGGCGCCGTGCTTGCGAAAAAAATAAAAAAAGTTCTTGACAAAGACAAGAATTTTTGATATAATATCTTTACAAGGTAAGGAAAAGAAAATAAATGGTTACGGCTATGGGGTAAGGCTCTGGTCAATCATTTAAAAAACTTTTAAAAAAGCCTTGACAAAGAAAAAATCTTATGATATAATAAATACATAAGATAAAGAAAACAAATTCATTCATCAAAAAGGAGAAAAAGTATGGCAAATGTTATGACTTATGCAACTGCAATCGAAATCGCAATCAAGGCTCTCGGTGATACAAATCCTGAAGCCGTTGACCGCCTGAACGCTCTTACTGTACAGCTTGCAAAGCGTGGCTCTAAGGGTGGCATGACCAAAACCCAGAAAGCCAATGAGGAAATCAAGGCAATCATTCTTGATATTCTGGCAGAGGTAGAGGACTTTGTTCCTATGGCTGACCTGCTTGCAGATGACCGTCTGCCCGAGGGCATGTCTGTCCAGAAAATGGGTGCTCTGCTTGGTCAGCTTGTAAAGGCTGAAAAGGTCGTCCGTAAGGTCTATAAAAAGCGCACCCTGTACGCTATCGCAGGCACGGAGTTTGTTGCTCCTGATGCCGAGGTAGCAGAGGGCGAGGACGCCTAATCTGTCGGGGAGTTTACGGTCTCCCTTATTAAAACCGCCTATGTGCCCGTAGCTCAGTTGGTAGAGCATTTGACTTTTAATCAAAGGGCCGAGGGTTCAAGTCCCTTCGGGCACACTTGACTGACTTTTATTTGTCCTCCTTTCTGTGTGTGGGCCTGGAATATTCCAGGCCCTATTTTTATGCTTGGCCCGCGCCTGCGCGTAGTGCTCCGGCGCGGGCCAATTTTTTATTATACCATGCCGCCAGCTTTTTTGTCAATAGAAAATCTATACAAATATTTAATTTAAATATTCCCGTAATTTGTATAATATTACCTATTGCATTTTTAATGGTTATCGCTTATAATAATAATTGTCAAGAGGACAGCACAACATCACACAAAGGAGATTCTAATATGAAAAAATCTTATGAAGAGCGTGGTATTAAGTTCGGTACATATCTTGCGAAGCTGTTTCAGGATTGTGATTGTTATAATGATTTTAGGAAAATCATTATGGAATATAACAGATGCCATACCCGTAAGTTAAAATGGGCAAGTGGTTTTACCCGAATTGCTATTATTCGTGCTGACTATGTAATTAAATTTACATATAGAAAAGGTACTCGTATCGGTGACTGTGAAAGCGAAAGAGCAATATATGTACAGGCAGAAAAAGCAGGTATGGCTCACCTTTTTGCAAAAACTACTCTTGTCACAGAATATGGCTTAACTTTTGCTGTAATGCCTAAAATCAATGGAATCGGCAACTATTCTCTTAACTGGAGAGAACATTGCACATGGGAAGAGCAAAAGTGGATTAATGCTCATGTTATCGACTTGCATGAAGATAATGTAGGTTATCGTAGAGATAAAGTTTGCATTGTTGATTATGCTTATGTCAGATAAAAAAATGCGCCCGATTAGTAATAAAACTGGTCGGGCGCGCATCGACCGGGATGCGCGCCAAAAATTCTATTATATCATGCCGTGGCATTTTTGTCAAGAGAAAAACTGCACAAATTTTGATTTATTTTTATCCCAAAATTTGTGCAGATTTTTTAAAAATTTTGCTTGCGTTTCCGCTTGCTATCCTTTATAATAATACTTGTAAGAAATAAACAACAGCAAACAATAGTAAAGGAGATAGGTAGGGGAAAGTTGGATAGAAGAATTAAATACCTTATGGGCGTTGACACTGAAACTTGTAATAGTCTTACTCTTGACGGTGATAAATTAGATTTATCACAGTCTCTTGTATATGACATTGGTTGGGTTATCACTGACAAAAGAGGTAACATTTATAAAGAACGTTCTTTCTTGATTTATGAAATCTTTGTAGCAATGAAAGACGTTATGGCGTCCGCTTATTATGCTGATAAAATCCCTATGTATTGGGAAGAAATTAAAAGCGGTCGGCGGAAACTGGTTAGATTCCAGACTATGTATAATGCCTTTTGGAAAGATTTAAAAGAATTTGGAGTAAAGGCAATTTTTGCCCATAATGCACATTTTGATTATAGGGCTTTAACTAATACCATTCGATGGGTACATAAATCAAAAAAGCGTTTCTTTTTCCCTTATAAAATGGAAATTTGGGATACTTTGAAAATGGCAAGACAAACAATCGGAAAACAGAAAAGTTACGAGAAATGGTGTATTAAAAATGAATACATGACAAAACACAAAACACCTCGTGTTCGTCTTACTGCTGAAATTCTTTACAGGTATATTTCAGGCGATAACACATTTGATGAAGCACATACTGGCCTTGAAGATGTTTTGATTGAAACTAAAATTATGGTTCATTGTTTTAAACAGCATAAAAAAATGGATTATCGGCTTTTTACTACTTGACAAATAAAAAATTTTATGATAAAATTTTTTTAGAAAATAAAGAAAGGGGTACGCTATGAAATATAATTTCAACGGTAAAGACATTAATATCCCCGATGGGGATATTAAAAAACTCATGGTCAGCCTTGACATTCCCAAAGATGAAGCCATAGATGTTTGGTTGGATGACCATGATTATACTGATAACGAGGAAGCGGAAGCCATGACAAAAAAAGCCAAAGAGGTCGGCAGACGCTACGAAAAATCAGACAAGGAACGCAAAAAGGTTGTTAGAGAACGCAAGGTCGATGCGGAAAAAGGCGGTTTACTGACTGCCATTAAAACAGCGGTTGAAGCGTTCGGCGGTATCGTTTCCAGTGTTAAGAATGAAGCAGAATTTTCATTCACTTTCAACGGCAATTCGTACACTGTGAAACTTGTCAAGCACCGTCCCCCGAAAAAAGGGGCGGTGACTCCTGGACCGACAGATAAAGACATTAAAAAACAGGCTTTACTTGATGAAATGGAAAAATATAAATAAAAATCAGCAGGTTGCACAAAAGCAACCTGCTGATTTTGTGAAAAATTACCACTTGACAGCCTGGGCGGGAAGTGGTATAATGGACGGGCCGCGCTCCTTTGTCGCGCGGCCGAATTTTGTCAATACTGTAATATTGCATAATTTTTCGTTTCAATTTTTGTATATTTTGCCTATTGCTTTATTCCTATAATCTGATATACTTATATTATTAACAAAGGAGAAAGAATGATAAAAAAAGTTAAACAATTAAGAGATTTAACAGGAATGAGTCTTATTACTTGTAAACATGCAATACTTTTTGCCGAAAAAAATATAGATTGTACAGCAATCGGTTATTGTAAAGCACTTTCTTTAGCATTAAATACTCCAAATATGACTTTTTTTGAAAGAGTTAAACATTTTTCAAATTTAAATAATGATATTCTATAAGGAGAATAAAACATGACACCTGCTGAAATTCGCCGTATCCGTCAAGTCAGTGCTAAGGCTATAATGGAAATAATTAAAGTCTATGAGACTGAAGTTCCTAAAAATCTTCAATGTAATGAAACATTTGATTTTTTTTATGTTTGTTTACTTGGAGAAGTAGCTAACTCTCTTGATAAATGGGGGTATGAAAAATTAAGAGAATTAGATTTTACTGAAGAAGAAGGAGAATAAAACATGAAAAGAACAATAACTATTAACAAAGAAATAGATATTGATTTGTTTAGCATTTCCGATGCTATTCTTAATCATATTAATAATTATTTTAAAGACCGTTATGATGTTAATGACCCTGAAACAGAGATAGTAGATTACGAAAGTATTATAATAGATGTTCTTGAATTTACTTTAGATGGCTTTCGCTAACAAAAATGCGCCCGATTGATATAAAAATTTAGTCGGGCGCGCAACGGTCGTTGCGCGCCAAAAATTCTATTATACCACACTCCGAGCCTTTTTGTCAAGTCTTTTTTTAAACGAATTTTCGTTAAAAAATTTCCCGATATTCGTACTTGCAAAATCAAAAAATTTCTGGTATAATTTAATTACAAAATGAGAGAGGGAGAGAGCCGAAAGTCAAGACGGTTAGCACAGCCCCAAAAAGTAAATTTGCGCACACGCCATGGAGTCTCCGCAAATGAAACCTTTAAAAATTACTAAAAAAGGCTTGACACGGAACAACAGCTGTGATATACTTATTACAGTAAACAACAGAAAGGGAGAACAAAGATGCGACTTTGTAGATAAGCGGAAACAGGCTCATCCGCTATGACATAAATGTGGGCAGGGGTAAACGGAAGCGGATTGACGTCACCGCTTCTTCTCCCCGAAAAAAAATAAAAAAAGTTCTTGACAAAAAGAAAAAAATAAGATATAATAAATACATAAGATAAAACAAAATATTCATTTAAGAAAGGAAGTCCAAACATGGCAAATCAGATGACTTATGTAGAAGCTATCAACCACGGCATCAAGGCTCTCGGTGAGACTAATCCCGAAGCAATCGAACGCCTGAACGCTCTGATTGTTCAGCTGAACAAGCGTGGAACTAAGGGCGGTCTTACTAAGACTCAGAAGCTGAATGAGGAAATCAAGGCGGTTATCCTTGAGATTCTTGCGGAAGCAGAAGAGTTCCTGCCTATGGCTGACATCATGGCAGATGAACGTCTGGCAGACCTGTCTCCGCAGAAGATGGGCGCACTCCTGGGACAGCTGATTAAGGCTGACAAGGCGCAGAGACACGTCCACAAGAAGCGCACTCTGTACGCTATTAAGGGGGTCGAGTTCGTTGCCCCTGATGCTGAACCTGCGGACGGTGAAGCAGAGTAACACACACAGGCTACCACTGTAAAAGGTGGTAGCCTTTTTGGCGCGCGTACAAACCACGCGCGCCAATTTTTTGTCAATATGTCACTTTTAACAAATTTTTCATCCATTTTTTGTATATTTTACCTATTGTTTTATTCCTATAATCTGATATAATAATAATTGTCAAGAGGAAAGGAGATAAAAAAATGTTTAATATTAATAAATGGTTATACAAAATGATTTATGGAGAAAAGAATATTATAACAGCTATTCATTATACTGTATCTTTTACTACTATTGATAATGAAAAACATAAATATTCTTATTTTTCTCATGTAAATCCCGATAGTATTGTTTGTTCTATTCCTGAATATCTTATGCTTTTTATTAAAAAAGATGGTTACATAAAAGATGACGCAGGAATCATGTATCCTCTTCAAAATATTATTTCAATTGAATGGACTATGGATTCTACAATAAAAGCGATTGAAACTAATCCTTATGAAGCTTGTTATCATTTATCAGATGCTATTAATGAACAGGAGAAATAAAAAATGATTACATACGATATGATTATTGAAGCACAGAATTATCTTGTAGAAAACTGGGGCGAAGATGGTAAAAAAGTCATCGAAGCCGCTTTCACTGTTAATCCTTTTAATGGAAATACAAAGGCTTTTCTTGACCATTGTTCTGCATGTGGCGGAAATTGGGGCGGAATGTTTCTTACTGGAATTAAAAGACTTTACCCTAATGTTTATGACGCTATTCCTAATGATATGGGGGTTTTCGCTTTTACTTGTATCGCTATGACTATGAGACTTTGCGGTGTCGATACTTCAAAATAAAGTATTGACAAAATAAAAATTTTATTATATAATAATATTATCAAAAGAAAGGAAATAAAAAAATGTATTATTATTACCCTGGAACACAGCCACATCTTGGAACTTTAGTAATCTTTTGTGCAGTTTTTGTAGCTTTTGTTTTAACATGGAAAGGAAGGTAAAATATGAATTTTCCTATTACTCTTGGTTTTGTTTGTCCTATGTGTAGTACTTATCATACTCTTACTGTCGAGTTAGAGCAGTATCTTAATTATCAGGACGGTGAACTTGTACAGGATGCTTTTCCCAAAATGTCGCCTACTGACCGCGAGCGTATTCTTTCTGGTTTTTGTCCTGATTGTCAGGAAAAAATTTTTATGGAGTTTTAAGATGGTCGCCTCTTCCAGAAATGGTCGGGGCGCTGACCATTGAGTCAGCACCGAATTTTTGTCAATATGTAATATTCAACAAAAATTAATCTACATTTTTGTGCAACATTACCTATTGCATTTTCCCGATAATCTGATATAATAATAATTGTCAAGAGGAAAGCAAGAAAGGAAATAACATGACTGAAATCGAAAAAACCATTTTAGAAAATCAAGAGGTTATTCTTAGTGCGCTTGCACAATTTGCAGTTTCAAAAGTATCCAAAAACCAAAAATATGCTAAACATGTAAATGCATTGATAGATAATTACCATAAAACCAGAAAACTTTTAGGAAAAACATATATTCAACGATAATAATTTAAAAAGGGGAACTTTGATTATGATAACTATGAATGACGTTAGAGAGTTTGTAGAAAAAATGCTTACCCATGCAAAAGAGTGTTCTTCCGCAGACATGGTTATGAATTGCCGTGCACAGGCTTTTGGTGTTATCATGTTTGCGCAAAAGTTTATTCCTTATGATGAACTTATTGATTATTGGGAAAATCAAGGCATTTGGCAGAAATTTAATGATATTGCAGGGGAGAAAAACAAATGATGAATTGGAAAGACAAAATGAAAAAAGCTATGAAAGCTATTAAAGAAGCAAGTGGAGAGAATGCATCATGGGATAACTGTTATCATTGTCCCTTTTTAGCTTGTTGTAATGCTATGGGGCATGAGGGATTAAGTGCTCCTGATGGATGGGAAATTAAAAATGAAGATAATTAAACTACCAACAAAAGAAAAGGATAAAATAAGAATTGGTTGGCATATTTATAAAGTTTTATTTCGAATTGGTTATATCCATATTTTAAGAGAGATTTAAAATGGCAAAATATCTTATTATGAAATGTAATGAACTTTCTGACCAGTATGAATGTGATGCTGACCGCTTCCCTGTTTGTCTTGTTGATAATTGGACATATTATAATGAATACGGTTATGAGGTTTATGAAGTTTTAAAAAATAATACTTTTAAATTGATTAAAAGTTATGAACAGACAGAAAAAAGAAAAGGTAAAAAATGGATTGGAAAGAAGAAATGAAAGAAGCTATGAAAGCTATTAAAAGAGCATGTGAAAAAAATACAACATGGATAGGCGAAAAAAGAGAGGATTGTTGCCAATGTCCATTTTTTATTTGCTGTAATATTATTGAACTTGCGGGATTAAGTATCCCTGATGAGTGGGGGCCGAATGTAGATGAATTTTAAAATTGATGTTATAAGAACTATTATTTGGTTTTTTATTCTTATTCCAGTTTCTAATTATTATTTTCCCAAGCCTGTTCATTATTGGCCAATAATTCTTATAATGCAAGTGTTAATTAGTATATACATGACAATAACAATTTATTAACAGGCGGAAACGCCTGTTTTTTTATACCTACATACTGTTAAATATTTAACAATCGCCGGCGCGGTGTCTCTGACCCGCGCCCAATTATACCACAAAATCTACCCTTTGTCAATATTTTTTTCAAAAAAAATTGCACAAAAATTACCTCAAAATTCCCGAAATTTTTGTGCAAATTGCACAAAGGGGGTTCCGCATCTACCTTCTATTTCACTTTTTTATATGGTCATATGGCACAGATCGAGAGACCGAGACATATGGCTTTGCCGCCGAGACCGCACTTGACTTTATTAAAATATTATAATATAATATTAAAAAAAGGCTCACCGAAGTGAGCCTCGTTTAATGAGAAATCGTATTTGATTTCTCATAAATTTTTTATTATAATTATAATGGGGGAGAATTTTTTTTATAAAAAAAATTCTCCCCGTTAATATTCGTTGAAGATAATTTGGATGTGATATAGGAGGTAGGTAGGTCGGCCACCACACCTCCCCAATTTACATCAATTTTACATAATTATATCAATTATCTTCTTAATCTAAATTAAAAAAATGCTTTTCCTTCTCATCCTTCTTATAAAAATAATAACCCACACCATATAAAACCAGCGTAAACCCAATTATAATTCCAATACTTATTATCTTAATCATTTTTCTTAATCCAACCAAAATAAATAATAAAAATTCCTATCCATACTAATCCACTAATTCTAATCCATTCTGTCATTAAAACGCTCCTTCAATTCTATCCACCTGAGTCCCTTTTATCACCTTACAACCAATCTTCTCTTGTAACTCTCTCAAAAATGTATAAAATCCAACACCTTTCATATTTGTCATTTCCGTCAAAACATCCCAAGCTTCTTCCTTACTAATCTCTCCTGCCTAAACCATTCCTTGTACTAAAATCTGCTTCTCAGTAGCATCTCCAAAATACTTCTTAATCAACTTCTGTTTAATCTCTTCCTCTTCAAAAGTTAACTGTCTTAAATCTCCATCTTCTGTTTCTTTACACCATAAATATCTACATTTACCCAATATTCCACCTTTCTAATCAAAAGGTCTACCATACAATGCATCTCTACTCTTCAATGTATAATTATACACAGTACTCTCCGCAATAGCTAAAGCATATTTACCATTTTCAATAATTTTCTAACTTACTCTTTTACATGTATCCAACCCACTATCATCCCACACTTCATCAACTTGACTTTGAATCTTTCTAAAATTCTAACTCCCCTGTTTATAATAAACAGGCTAATAAATACGAATTATCTTAATCTTCTTTTGTTTATTACCAACTTCCTCAAAATCAGCAAAAGCCTTCAACTCCTACAACTTCTTCTATTTATTTTTACTAAAAGAACTTGGAGCAATACCAAACCACTCCGCCAACTCTTTATTAGTATAAACCTTTAATTCTAACTATTTCACTATACAAAACTCCTTTCATTAATAGTTATTCTAATATAATATAAAAACTAAAATAACCAAATGAAAAAAGTTTGCCCAAACTTTTTTCATTACTTCATTCATGAAACTTTTGCCTTTTTTTTCACTGGGGAGTATATATTAGCGGTGAAAAAATTGAAAAAAGTTACATAAAGTAAATTACATATAGCACCAAAATTTTAACACAATTTTTTAACAATCAAACAAAAATGCTATCCGAAAATTCACATACTAATATTATAGAAAGCGAATTTTGGGATAGCATTTTTACATCAATCAAACAAATTTCATGACCAAAAAATGCAAAAAGGTTCCCCCATGCGGGATCCGCACCTTAATCAGGAAATACTCTACCCCCTATTTTCAGAGAATCTAATCCAATTTAACCTACCCCCCATAAAAACCTTCATAAATCTATCCTCTTTTATATCTATAACCTCTTTCAAAAGTAAAATCCTAAGTAACAACAGTAGGCTAAATTACATAATTAAAAATATCTGAATCTCTTATTCCCGGTTCCAAATAAGCTACATGCATCTTATGACCCCGGGAATTATCTGATGCGGGAATACCCCTAATATAATTACCATTCTTCATCATTATCCTAGGCGGCTATATCTTAGATCTAATAACCCTATAAACCGCATCATAATTAATCTTACTTAAAAAATCTACAAACCATTTTTCACACCACTATCTACTTTTAAACCAAACTCCAACAATCATGCGGCGGCCCCTCCTTTTCCAGATTAACTCTACTCCTCATCATCCTCTTCATCTGCTTCCCGCTCTTCATTCTTTTCTCTTGTTCTTTCATATTCCAACATTGTATTTAATATTGCACCAAAAGGCATTATCATATAGGCCTCCTATTTATCTCCGCACCTCGCGCAGGTATCTTAAAAACTTCAACAGGCTTCCCTTTCTCAAGAGCATACTTATAAGTATAATAGGTCCCCCCATTTTTAACACCATCCCACACAACTAACAACACATCACAATCATCAACAATGCGGCGGTCCCTGGTTAAATACACACCGGAACTATATTCATTCTGTTCAAACCTAGTGACTTCCGCATTTGTTAAGACATAATCTTCTAAATTACTAAACTTGCGCGGAAAAGGATAATAACATCTTACACCTACCCCCTTATTTAAGGCAGTAACTGCGGCAATCTGGTCAACACCTCGCGCCATTCCGCTTATTAAACTGACTTTTTCTCCTCTTGCTTTATATTCTTCTAACTTTTCAGCTATCCATTTTTCTACTACAAACCAATTAGTTCCTAATCTTTCTGGTCTATGTCCTGTGATTCCTACTAACACTATCTATAACCCTCCATAAATTTTTCCTAAACTGGTTCCCGCCAGTTCCTCATAGTTAATCTTTTACAAATACCCTATTTAGTAATTACAACTAATCTATTTTTACAAAAGCGGCCTCTGTTATAAGGGCAAGCTGTACAATCACATACTATTGTCATACTACTACCCCCTATTTTTATCCTATATAATAATTGGTTGAGCGGAATTTAGCAGAATTTGCACGAAGTGCAAATTTGCTGAATTAACGCTCAACTCGGCAATGCGAAGCATTGCCGATCCCGCAAGTATAACACAAATGACTATTAATACTATATTCATACCTTATCTCCTTTTATTTTCTTATTCTATTATATCAAAAAATCTCTATAAAATCAAGTTGCAATTTTTAAAATTTTATAATATAATATATTTAGAAAATAAAACAATAGAAAGGAAGTAATAACATGGATTTTAAGCAAACCCGCGCATTTAATCTGGCATCAAATTATTTAGAAGCCCGCAATGCTTCCCAGGATTCTTTTTCTCTTGAAAATCGTATTCTTTATTGGGATAGCAAATTTCCAAGCATTTCTGCTTTAGAATTAGCTTCTCTTACTATTGTAAATCCCATCGCATATTTCTCAATTTCGGATTCTGATATTCGAGAATTTTGTATGCGCATTTTTCCTCATTAAATTTATAAACTAATAAAAATGCGGCGGCACCTTTAATCCTGACATAACCTACCGTCCGCAAGAAAGGAGTAGATATGTCAATTTTTGTAACAGGTGACACTCATGGCGCACGTATTGAAGGTTCAATCACAGATGGTTTTATGTCTCGTCTTAATACTTTAAATTTCCCTATTCAAAAAGAATTAACAAAAGAAGATTATGTAATCATATGCGGAGATTTTGGCGGAATCTGGGAAACAAACTTTTCCGCTTTCAAAGAGTCCTCCGCAGAAAAATGGGCATTAGATTGGCTTGAATCTAAGTCTTTTACTACTCTTGTTGTTCTTGGTAATCATGAAAATTATGACAGAATAATGGGTATTAAAGACGAAAATCTTCTAAATAGTTGGCTTTTTGAAAAAATGCCCCCCGAAGAAAAAGAAAAATTTAAAAAAGGATACCCTCAAAAAGAGTGGAATGGCGGTCTCGTAAGGGTTCTCCGCCCTTCAGTTTTAGTTCTTGAATCTGGTGTCTTTACTATTGATAATAAGAAACTTCTTATTTATAATGGAGCACCAAGTCACGACATTTCAGATGGTATTCTCAATCCCGCAGATTTTAATAACCATGATGAATTTAAAAAAGCATACAATAAAAAATGCTTTTCTCATCAGATGTTTCGGGTAAAAGGAATTTCATGGTGGGAACAGGAAGAACCTACAAAAGAAACAGAAGAAAAGGTTTGGAATGACCTTAAAAAAGTCAATTATGAAGTAGATTATATCTTTACTCATGACTGTTCTTCTTCTATTAAAACTTTTATGGGATTCTCTTGGAATAGTAATACTCCAATTAATGAATTTCTACAAGAGATAGAAGATAAAGTAACATTTAAACATTGGTTTTTTGGTCATTATCATGGAAGCAAAGTTTTCCCTGGCGGACAGCACCATCTCTTATACGATAATATTGTTCAAATAATGTAATAAGAAAGGAATTTAAATGAAAGCACTTATTGTAGTAGATATGCAGAATGATTTTGTAACAGGTAATCTCGGAACGCCTGAAGCCCGCGACATTGTACTTAAAATAAAAACTAAAATTAAAAATTATATAGAAAATAATCCTTCTACGGACCAAGTTGTTTTTACACAAGATAGTCATTCCATCTATGGATGGAATAACCCAGAAAAAATCGAAATGAAAAATGTTCCACCTCATTGTATTGATGGAACACCTGGATGGTGTATTGTAGATGAACTTTTTCCTTTTGTTAATGAAATAATAGTAAAAAATAATTTTGGTTATCTTAACTGGGAAACTTTTTTTATAGATAATAATTATTCTTATAAAAGACTTCCACCTACCTCTATTGAAATAGTTGGAGTATGTACAGATATTTGTGTTATTTCTAATGCTCTTGCTCTTAGAGCAATTTTTCCAAAAGCCCAAATTATTGTAGATGCATCTTGTTGTGCGGGAACCACTCCCGAGAAACATAAAGCTGCTCTTGAAGTAATGAAATCTTGTTGTATTGAAGTTATTAACGAGTAAATAACAAAAGAAAGGAAATCATTATGATGACAGAAAAGGACCTTACCGCTCGTTGTACAGAAATTTGCAAATCCGCAGGTTATGATTTTACAATTCCTGTAAAAATTAACAAAAGACTTACCAGAACACTTGGTAGGGTTCTTTTCATCTCTAATGGCGGATATACTATTCCCCAGAGCATGGAATTTAGCTATAAAATGCTTGAAACAGGAGATGCCGCAACAATAGATGATGTAATCAAACATGAATGCGCACACTATCTCGTTCATATAGAAACTCACGAGAACCATGGTCATGATAGAGTTTTTAAAGAAATGTGTAAACGTATTGATTGTACTTTTGATACAACTCAAACCAAAGTTGCCGCGTACACCCCCGACACATATAAATATACTGTTACTTGCTCTTGTTGCGGAAAGGTTGTCGGTTGTTATCATAGAGCAGGTAAAGTAGTAAAATATCCTGAAAGATATACTTGTAAATGCGGAGGTAGTCTCATCGTAACTCAAAACCGATAAAAGAAAGGATTAAAATGAATACCATTTTATATAAATACCTTAATCAAAATCTTAGTTTAGAATTTAATTTACTCTCTGACGGAAATATTCACATTAAAATAAGGGATTTTTCATTTGTATCTAATGGAAGAATTATGGAAGAAATATCTATTCCTAAAGAAATTTTTTTAAATTCTGACCCCATTGTTATAGATAAACAATATTTATACCCTGCTACTTTAAAAATTTTTTCTCGACGAATGGATTTTTATTCTAAACAAGACGCTTCTAATAAACGAAAAGAATATGAAAAATTTTGGAAAGAAAGCGAGGACATCTTTCCTTAATTTAGTATATAATTTTTTCTAATATTATAAAGGAGAAAATATAATGCAAAAAAAGAATAAAACTATTGTTCTTACACTTATTATAACTATTCTTGTAATTTTAGCGGGAATGGCAATGCTTGCCGTTAAAGCAGAAGCAAAAACTCATTCATCAAATCAATATGGTCTTTTTAAATCTGGCGGCAGTTGGTATTATCGCTATCAATCTACTTCCGCCCTTCATAAACGTGGAGAACTCGCAAAAGACTGTATTAAAGTAATCAATGGTAAATTCTATTATTTTAAACATAACGGAAAAATGCAAAGAAAGGATAGCCACTATTTAGATATTCGTCATAGAGATGGTTCAATCCGTTATATTTATATACCTGGAACACATAAAACTCAAAGATATAATACAAAGATTCATCTTCGACAAATTAAACGAAAAGGACGATGGCGAACAGAAGAAGGTATGCCATATTATCCTTATGGTCAAATAGACTGGCAATGGTAACAAAAATGAATTATATTGTTATGTTAACAACAAAAGCTACTCCTAAGAAATTAGGAAAAGCAAAAACTAAAACTTTTTTAGTTATTTAGCCATAGGATTATACAAATAAATAGATTTCGGATTTAAGAGCCGCGGGATATATCCTTTTAGGGTATTTATCTGCTGGCTCTATTTCTGATTAGAGGAGTTATTATAAACAATTAAAACCCTATCGGCTTAGTAAATTATAGGACTGGCCCCATGAATATTATCTCGATTTAAGGAAACCCGCAGTTAGAGATTTTATTGTATATAGAGCAAAAGAACTAAAAAATCGCGGATTTCAAGGTTGGTGGCTAGATAACCTAGATGTATATGAATATCACAAAAGTACAGAAATGTATAATGGTATTATTACTCTCTTGAAAAGAATACGTGCAATAGATAAAAATAGTTATATAATGATAAATGGCGGAAGTTAGTTTTTAGATAAACTTATGGATAAAGATTCTTCTCATAAAACAATCACATATATAGATGGTGTTACACAAGAGGAGGTTTATAGTTTAATTAAAAGTTATAGCGGAAAAGGCAAATTCGGTTAGCAAAAAAAGGATATGCATTCGTGGTATAAAAGTCACATGAAACGAATCCTTCGCCATAAAATGCAAGCATTTTTATTAGAATATACAACTTCCGCAAGTCTTAAAGCACGTATTCAAAAATTCTGTAAAACTTATAAAATGACAGGATATTATATTTCAAGTGATGTTAATTTATAAGGAGGATAATAAATGGGAAAATGTACGGTTTGGGATGTTTTAACAGCCTTTAATAAATATGACGGTAGTAAAACCGCACATTAGGATGTTGTAAACACATTAAAAAAACATAATCATAATGCTAAAATGTCTGCGGCCTGGTGTACAATGACAATTATGGCAGCTTTATAGGATGCAGGCGGAATAGATACAATAGGAGGGTATTCTCAAATTTCTGGCGATGCTACTTCAAAAGCAAAGAAGCTAGGAATTTGGCATAATGGAACTTCAGGCGTCCGCCCTGGAGATATTCTTGTCTATTGTGATAGTAATAAAAAACCTAATCATACTGAATTCTGTGTAGGATATAACAGAACTATTTCAGGAAATTATAATGGTGGCTGTAGTCGTAGAACATATAAAGGCAGGTCTGTTTTAGGATATATTAGACCAAAGTACAATAGTATGCCTATAATGAATAACCTTCAAATAACTATTTGTGCGGCTTAGGTAATTCTTGGAACTTATGGATCTGGTACTAATAGAACCGCTATGCTTGCCGCTTTTGGTACATAGAACGCAAAAGCAATACAGAATAAAGTAAATTAGATTGTTTCAAATCAATCTAATACTATTCGTGCTCTTGCTATTGCTACAATTGCGGGATATATGGGTAAAAATGATTATAGAACAAAACGTTTGTCTTCATGGGCTAACAAAGTTCAAACTCATATTAATGAAATATATGCTCTAAAAGGTAAAACTATATAGGCGGCCGCCCAATGTGTAATAGCAAATAAATTTGATAAAGGTGAAATAAGAGTATTATTACTAAAGTTCTGTGGATATGATGCAACTAAAGTACAAAAGAAAGTTAATGAAATATTAACTCAAACACCTTCATTAAAAAAAAATAGAATAAGGATACATCAAATTTGGACGTCTGAATCTAATAGTGATTTATATGGTGACAGTTATCTTATTACTGAATATGCAGATGATAATAAAACAATTAAAAATTGTGTTTTAATAGATACTGGTCCTGGCGGGGGAGATACAATTAAAAAATTAAAAAAGATTAATCCCCCAAAAATAAACGCTATATTTATTTCTCACGGACACGGAGATCATGCAAATTTAAGTATTTTAAAATCTATTTGTCAAACTTTTACAGTAGAGAATATTTTTATATCAGATTATAAAGAAATGGAATCTGTAAAAGCAGCGAAAAAAGCGGTTTCTACTTTAAAAAGTATCGGAACAATAGCTAAAGATAAGAAAATTAATTATAAGTATATATCTAACGGTTTTACTTGGTCCGCAGGTAATATTAAATTAGATTGGTCTTGGCAAGCAAAATGTTCTAAGTTAAAACAATCTGATGACCACCATTTTGTTAACATGATGTCTATTGCATTAATGTTTAATTTAAATGGATGGAAATTCTTCACTGCGGGAGACCTCTCTTATTAGGCTATTGATGCTTTAGTAGCATAGAAAAAGAATCAATTAAAATGTGATGTATTTAAATTACAATGGCACTCTGATAGAAATGGTATTAAGATAATTCAAATTAATGCTTGTTCACCTAAAGTTGGATTATCTAACTATCATCATAGTAAATCAAGCGGAGGCCGCAAACTAACTTATAAAGTCTTTACTGATAAAGGTGCTATTGTTATGATGGCATATGAAAATGGAGAATGTTATGTTGATTGTTATCCAGACAATATGATAATCAGCTGCTCAAAAAATAATTTAAATAAGACTTTTCATAAATAATATTTAGGGGATGTATTACATCCCCTTTATTTTTTTTAAAATTTTTTATATAATATATATAAAGATAAGGAAAGAAAGGAAATAAAAAAAAATGTTTGGTACACCCTATGGTCTTTATATGATGGAATCTGCGGGAATGGATAAGATGGTAACTACTAAAACGGCAAGAATAAATGCTGCAATTAATGATTTTGTTACCTACGCGAGAAACGATTATGATATTAATGATATGCAAGAAGAGATTCTTGCAAAACATGGTCTTAATCTCGACACTCTTTCCGCAAAAGACAAAGCAAGAATTAAACGAGAAGTAGAGCGTAGAGTTTAATCAGAAAAAGGAGAAAGAATATGACTTGGATGGTAGCCCCCTCTTATGCACACGCAACTATTGTTAAAGTAGATGAAGATACTCATAAAGCATATATTGAAGAAGTTTGTGATAAATGCGGCGGTACAGGTAATTATGCATGGTTTGGTACATGCTTCAAGTGTAATGGCGGCGGCCGCCTGGGTCAGTGGGTAAAGGCTTATACTCCTGAAGAATATGAGAAGTATGTTGCCAATCAGGAAAAAGCAAAAATGAGGAAAGCGGAAAAGAAAGCCGCAGAAATGCTTGGGTTGGAGTCTGCAAGTGAGGAAAATAAGCGGATTTACCTTACGGAAAATGGTTATGATGTAGAGAATCCTCTTGTCTGGCTTATTCTCGGAGACACTTACGCTATTAAAGACACTCTTAAAGAAGCAGGTTGCCGCTTTACACCTGAATTGGGATGGTATGCTTCTCATCCTATTGATGTTCCCGCAGGATATGGTATGACTTCTGTTCCTTTTGATGAAGTTTTTGATTGGAAATGGCGTATTAAGAAGGCTTTTGCTAAAGAAGGGGCTAAGGAAGTCGCGGATGCCGCTAAAGAAGCATGTATGCCGAAATCTAATTCTGAATATGTCGGAGAAGAAAAGGAACGTTTGAGAGACCTCCATGTTACTCTTGTAGGTTCCCGCACCGTTGAAAGTTATTATGGGACTTCTATTCTGTATACTTTTAAAATGGGTGAAAATGTACTTACATGGTTTTGCTCTGGCGCAGGTCTTGATGAAGATATTGAAAAAGGAGACACTATTCTTCTTACTGGAACTGTAAAGAAACATCAGATTTATAACGGTGTAAAACAAACTGTTCTTAACCGTTGTAAAGCTGTCAAAATCTAATTATAAAAATCAAAGAGATACTTTTATGGGGTCTCTTTGATTTTTTTTATTTTTTTTGTTATAATATAAATAGAAAATAAAAGGAGAATATTATAACATGACATTTAATGAAGATGAAATTCTTAATATGTTTGAAGGTTTTAATTTTTTAAATCCTACTTTTGATGATACAAGAGTAGATGAATTAACTTTATATCTTTATGATAAAGGTTATATTTTTAATTATGAGTTTGGAGCAACAAAACTTGTAATTATTCCTCGTAATAAAGATTATGTTATAAAAATCCCTTTTCAAGGGGCCTACTATGGTAATGAATTTTGTAATTTTATTAACGCGGGACTTGATTATGAATGGGATTATTGTAATGTAGAAGTAGAACGGTATGATAATATTTACTCTACTTCTTTTAAAGATTGCTTTGCAGAAACTATTTTTATTGGTTACGCTAATCATTATCCTATTTATCTTCAAGAAAAATGTATACCTTTTAATGATTCATATAATAAAATAACAGAAAAAAGAAAAATAATGTATTCTTTTTTGCATAAGAACAATTATCGGTATGGTATAAATCCCGATTGGTGCATAGATTTATTAAAATATTATGGGCCAAAAAAGTTTAAAGAGTTTCTTGTCTTAATTAAAGACCTTAGATGGGATGATGATTTAACTTATGATAATGTAGGTTATAAAGATGGTCATCCTATTATTATTGATTTTTCAGGATTTCGAGAGTAGGGAGGATATGATTAGAATGAAATTTTAGATACCATTTTATAGGAATTTTAAATACTTTGATAAAGATAAAATAGAAATTAGTATTATGTATAAACCTAAAGTAATGGAATTACATAATTTTCTTTCTAAATATCAAGAATATCGTGTTAATATTATTACAACAGAACCTTTAGTTGAAGAAGATTTCACAATTTTAGAAGCATTGGCGGAAGCCCACCCTAATATATCGGTACGAAGTATTACTTACAATAAAGAAATAGAAGAAAAGTTTAATTCATTAAATATTCCTCATTACTATCAATATATTTGCTGTGATTGGGAAAATCTGCTTGGATTTTGTTCTTTAAATGTAACAGACATTAGAATTGGCGGAAATTTAGCTTTTATGATGAAAATAACAAGTGATTTTACTAGAAAAAAGGGAATCCGCCTAAGATGTTTTTGCAACTATTGTGAGAAAAAATGGGATAGTATAGATACTATAAGAAATTTCTTTATTCGTCCAGAAGATATTCCATATTATGCTCAATTTATAGATACCTTTGAATTTATGGATATAAATGAAAATAAAGTATATAATACTTTATATGAAATTTATGCTATAAAACAAAAATGGAACGGTAAATTAAAAGATATAATTTATAATTATGATGGAGAGGAAATTAATAGTACAATTCTTCCTCAATTTGGAGAATATCGGTCAAGATGTAATAGAAGATGCTTAATAGAACCTACTTCTTGTAAAATTTGTGACAATATAATTGAATTAAGCGAATCATTAAATCAAAGAAATATCCGATTTGAAAAAATTGAAAATTTTTAGTAAAATATTTTTATAAAATAAAGGAGAAAAGAAATGGCAAGAGGCACAGAGAGTAAGAATTTAATCTTTGCGGAATTGAGACGGGTTTATCCCGATGCTTTTTGGGAAGATGAAGGTAAAATTCTTCGTATCCCGATGAGTGAAGGAAATGGTGTTGTAGAAATTAAAGTTACTTTAACTGCGGCTAAATCTAATATGGGTTCAGGTGAACTTAGAAGTGCATTTGGTGCGGCCGCTCCATCAGCTTTCAACACCCCGATAGAAAAAACTGTTAATCCTGCGGAAGTAACCGAAGAAGAGAAACAGAATGTTGCAGATTTAATTGCCGCCCTAAATCTATAAGGAGTTATTATGAGCCATATTATGAAATATACTGAGTGGGAGTCTAATGGAAAATGGTATTCTGGAGATGTTTCTGATTTGGCTCACGGTAGTAATTATTGGTGGCTTCCCGCGCGGATGCTAAATATTAGTTTAACTGATTATATACTGATATTAAAAAACGATTATCATGCTTTTGATTTTCGTTATTTTAAAGATTCTAATTTGCTCTTGTGGAGATGGGATTATAACGATTGTCATAGGTTTACGTTATGGATTAATCGGGAAGCCCGTAATAGAAAATTTATGATTTGTTAAAAAAATAATTTGCATTTTTAAAAATTTTTTGTTATAATATTTTTATAAGATAAAGATAAACAGTTCATTTAGCGAAGATGTGAGCACCTACCTGTTAGGCATAGGGTAAGATAACGTATACTGATGAGCACCAAAGGGGAACACCATTTATCTTTATTATTTAGGGGACTAGCTCAGTCAGGTGAGAGCAGCATCCTTATAAGGTGCGTGTCCTGGGTTCGAGTCCCAGGTCCCCTATTAATACATACAAGACGTCAAAATATGTATTATATTTATTAAAGAGTATCACCAAGGGAATGATTAAAATAATAGTGACGAGTATGGTGGGGTGGAGTAGCTAACCACAGACAGGTGAAATGGTATGATAAGTATGCGGGGTACGCTAACGGTAAAGCGGCCGGTTTCTGACCCGGTGTTTGTAGGTTCGAATCCTATTCCCGCAATTAAAGGAGAAAAATATGTCACGTTCTTATAAAAAGAATCCTGTTTATACAGATGGATGCACGCCTACTACTAAAAGAAACAAAAGGCTAGCAAGTAAAAAAGTAAGACGTAGTAAAGTTATTCTTGCTAATGGAAATGCTTATAAAAAGATATTTGAAACATATGATATACATGATTATATAAGCAGATGGCCATGGGAAGATGCTAAATTTGAATATTTTCATCCTGATATGTATGGTATTGTTTGGCAAAAAGATTATCCTACATTAAAAGATTTTTATAAATATTGGCGGAAATATTATTTTTCTAAATAAAGGTCAAAATTGATTTGCGAATTTTGAAAAATTTTGATATAATATTACTATAAAAAATAAAAACTGTTATTAAGTGCGTGCCGCATACCACCAATAAAACGTACTTTTAATAGTTTTTATGCTAAGACTATTAAAACACCTACACCCGCCATCCACAAAGTGTATTTTTTAATAGTCTTTATATTTGTCCCATTGATTTATCGGCTAAAATGCTAGCCTTCCAAGCTAGATAGGTGGGTTCGATTCCCACATGGGGCTGACCCTTCTCGGGTTGAGATTTAACAGAGACGTTTCTCCTTACTGAAAAAGGTTAAAGTGAGTAAGGTGTTATTGGACAAAAAACCAATCCTGCGGTATGGTGAACACGCGGCCAATTGCACATGGTAACTAAAATAAGGGCGGCCTGGTAAGGTGCTAAAATATATCTAGGTAAGTTGGCCATATATCCTAGTTCAAGCAGGCATCATATAACGGCTAATATATTAGCTTGCCAAGCTAAAAATGTGGGTTCGATTCCCATTGTCTGCTTTATTTGAAATTTTAAAAAATTTTTGTTATAATATTTATACAAAGTGAGGGAATAAAAAATGAAACGAAAACGTAAGCCTACGGGCATTTATAAAAATTTAATAAGCGTCCGTAGCCAAGCGGTATGGCAACAGGCTTTTAACCTGTATATCGTGGGTTCAACTCCCACCGGACGCATGTTATACAGGGGCCATAACACTATATAATGTAAAATCATAACATACTAAGAAAAACTTAGAAAATCAGAGTAATGTCCTGATATAGTAGGTATGTAGCTGTATAAACCTGGATTACTGGTGTTAACGGTTAACATAGCAGACTCTTAATCTGTCAGATTAGGGTTCGAATCCCTAGTGGTCCATATGCCCCTGTCCGCTAATGGTAGGCGAGGTGACCTGTAATCACTCAATCTCAGTTCGAATCTGAGCGGGGGCTTAATGAGATTTCTCATTTAATCTGTTGACTTGAAAAAATGAAAATTTTTTGATATAATATTTATATCGTAAGAAAAAGAAACGAAAACAAACTAAAAAATATCATTTCAGGGGGTCTTTAAATTATGAAAAATGAGAGAACAGCTGTTATCTACATGGTTGAGTATTTTGACGATGTA
This sequence comes from Bacillota bacterium, assembly GCA_032907345.1. Taxonomy (GTDB): domain Bacteria; phylum Bacillota; class Clostridia; order Clostridiales; family Clostridiaceae; genus JAJBWD01. The sequence continues at coordinate 39,130 of JAJBWD010000222.1, forward strand.
AATCAGAAGCATATGACATTCGTTGAAGGCTTCTCTGCTGTGAGATTTTTGGAAGATAGATTTGGTTGGATTCATTATGAAGTAACAGAAAATTATGTACGTACAGAATATAAGGATTAATTAATCCGTCGTCCCTTCGTCTAGTTCGGTTCAGGACACAAGATTCTCAATCTTGAAACACAGGTTCAAAGCCTGTAGGGATGATTAAGACCGTTATCATGGATTTTGAGGGTAAACTACCACTGGCGGCTTAGTCGGACGAAAGTCCCAAGACCCGATATGTGGCTTTAGTGGGAAACGGTATATAAGGACGCAAAGTAACCCTCATATTTGGCCCTATAGCTCAGTAGGCAGAGCGGTTGGCTGTTAACCAATGTGTCGAAGGTTCGAACCCTTCTGGGGCCGCTACATAAATAGCAATGGTGACTTGATTTAATAGTGCGCATAAAAATCAAGAGAGTCCACCAAATCACGGCGGTCGGGAGAGTGAGACCATAGTGAACTACCTAGAGTGACAGGAGTCATGACCTGTGGAATTCAGGCTATAGTGAGAAAGGGAGCCTAAAAAATGGACTAAGCTATTTAATGTTTACTCTCGAAGAGAAACAGCAGACTCGCGTCCCTGTCACGGACGAGATAGTGGGGGCAGCACCCATCGGGAGTGTTAGGAAGTAGATTTACCTTCCGCCAATTGTAAATCTAAGCTGTTGATAAATAGCCGCTTTACTTTTTTGGGGTGTTACAGGAAAAAGTCCTTGTAGGTGCAGGTTCAACCTATCTCACAATTTTCGGGAGTAAAACGAAAAGAGGGAACGTGGTTTTCCCGTGTCTGGATGGCAAAAGCATTGGCAAAGCAAATCACTTATATGGGGGGCTGGTGGAATTGGTAGACACCCTAATTATATGGACAAGAGTGTTAAATATTAAAAATATTTTTTTTAAAAATAGTGTAAGAAAAAATATTTTTAGAAAGGACATTTTTAATATGAGAAGAACAGACATTTTAGAAAGAAAAGAAGATATATTAAAATGGATTGATTTACATCAATCTAAAGCCTATATGTGTAAGCAACTTCATTGTAAACCTGACACTTTAAATAGTTATTTGTAGAAAATGGGAATTTCTTATACTGGAAATAAGGGAGGAAAAGGTATAAAAAATAGTCCTACTTATAAAACAGCTTAGGAATATATTAAACAAGATTATGTTAAATCTCATGTTTTAAAACAAAAACTAATTAGAGATGGTATAAAATCAAATAAATGTGAAATTTGTGGAATTTCTATTTGGCAAGGTGTGTAGTTACCTTTAGAACTTCATCACAAAGATGGAAATCATTTTAATAATAATTTTGATAATTTACAGATTTTATGTCCAAATTGTCATTCTATACAATAGGGAAATTCTGGAGCAAATATAGGAAAATATACAAAAATAGCCGAGTGATGGAATTGGCATACATGTTACTCTTAGAAAGTAAATTTTACGAGTTCAAGTCTCGTCTCGGCTATTCTATCTTGTTCTAATATAGTTAGTGCCCTGTGCGTGTGGGTTCGAGTCCCACGTCCCCTACTTATCTTTATAGCAGGGTAGGAAAACATGCGTCCATAGCTAATTAATTGATGTATACTAAATTTTTTAGAATCCTAACATAAAATATGTAAATATGACTTTAGATGCAGTGTCATACGTTATAAAGATAAAGATTTGCATTTTTAAAAAATTTTTATTATAATATTTATAGAAAGTGAAAGAAATATGGCTCCTTCTTCTAAAAGGACAGGATATGACCCTTTCAAGGTCAAGATGGCGGGTTCAATTCCCCCAGGGGCTACTTGATACGTATCATATTTCCTCTTTTCAGAGCATTATTTTTTGGCTCTTTTAAAATATAAGAGAGATAAAAGGAGACTGCTCTATTATGATGGAACTTACTTCTGTGAGTGTAGGTTCGACTCCTACATAGAGCATTTACTGAAAGTATTAATATAACCTTAGGCAATGATATTAATATAAGTAAGTTGACTGTTTGTCTGTCGGAAAGGGTGTTTTAGTAAAGAGTAAAAACATCAGCAAGGCTCCTAAAGCTAACCTGAACGGAAAATGGTAAGCGGTGTGGTAAAACCTTATAGACCAATACGGTAGATGCATATGCCGTATTTGATTTTTAAAAAATTTTTTGTTATAATATTTTTAGAAAGTGAAAGGCAGGAACAGCAAATTATAAACTTTCTTAACAAATCTTCCAAATTTGTAACCAGAATAAGTTAAACTGTCTTGATTAATATTGCGGAGTGGACTGGAGAGGTACCAGCGCGGTCTCATACGCCGTATCACGTGGGTTCGAATCCCACCTCCGCTACGAGGTTCAGGCTACCATATAAGCCCTGTGATGGATTACGAGATTAAGCACTTTCCAATATATCAAATAAGTCCTTTTGGCGAAATTCCAAAACAAAAACTAGGGAGAACATAGATGATAGTGCTACACGCTACTCCCCTTTGCATTGTTATAAATGGGTTTATCCCTTTTTATATTCACTTCCTTTCTGATGATATACATAGATAGGCGTCTTAGTAACATATAGGTAATGTGATTCTCAAAAGAGATGAGTAAGTAAGGTTCGATTCCTTACCTAAGACTTTCGTTGAATTATCAACAAAAGAACATTGACAATTGAATAATTTAGTTATATTTATGAAGCAACTCAGTGATAAACGTCAATTCCATGACGCTGAGGTATTGGCTTTACGAATAACCAGAATAAGGAAGGATACTTTCTTAGGAGAAAAGATTTTATGCGGCAACGTATAAAACGCCAGGTCTAAAGAAATGGTTTAGTCAATAGCACTGGGGTAATCGCTCTTAAAGACACTGTTCCAATCGGCTCCATAATATAGGGTTCTTTAACGAGAGCACTAATCCAAGTTAGGTGAAGCGTGGAAAACTTTGCAAACCTTGGAATTTCCATAAGGGGTTAATGCACTTGAAGCGGCGGAAGCCGTGTATAAGATTGGGTCAAGGTACGAGTAGGCTAAATGTGCGTAGACAAAAAGTTTGGATAACTTCTTATACAGGTTATAAAATTTTGCTGAAAGGTAGCTGAAAGTTAGAGGTATACAAAATCCTCTACAAGATTTGTCTGTCTTGAACAGATGGGGCATATAGCGGTGAGGTCGCTCCTAATCGCTCAGGTATGTCTCCTTGGTGGTCGAATATAAGAGAAGGTTATTACCAGCAACCCGAAGGGGTGTTATTCATAGATATAATTAAGTTATTCAATTGTTGACAAAATAAAAAATTTTTAGTATAATATATTTATAGAATTAAGAAACAAGAGTAAAAAGGAGTAAATATGGATAAGAAACAGATTGAAGGTTTGATTTTCGTTTTTGAAAATTCAGACAGAGTAGATGAAGGTATTCGTGAACAGGCCCTTGATGCTTTTAGAGCAATGCTTGCTCGTATTGAGGAAGATGAGGCGGCAGCCGCTCGTAAGCGTAAGAGTCCCAATAAGTCAGGTGTTCTTCAGCTTGATCCCGATACTTTTGAGGTTATTGCAGAATTTGCAACACAGAAGGACGCACTTGCCGCAGTTGGACAGGAAGGCAAGTCAGGTATCGGTGATGCTTTGAATGGAAGAACCAAGACTCATAAGGCTTATGGATTTGCTTGGTGTTTTAAGAACGAACTTCCTGAATTTCTTGCTTCTCGTGAGCAGTAATCATTATTAAATTGTTAAGCAGGCTTTTATTATTTTTCCCTGTTAAAATAGAAAAATAATAAATTTTTATCTTTATAGCCGTTTAAATTAAAACGAAAACGAGATTTGCATTTATAAAAAATTTTTGATATAATATATTTATAAGATAAAGGAAATGGCAACGCCTTTTAAAAAATAGATTGCAGGATTCGCCATCCGGTCCGGAAAAGCAAAGCTAGAAGCATGGCGTAATGACTACACAAGCCTAAACTGTGAAACCTTCTTCGTGTGAGAGATTTTAAAATCTTTAGTGTGGGAGAAGTTATATGGGGGCGTGGCGGAACTGGCATACGCGACGGACTTAAAATCCGTTTCCGATATAGGATTGTGGGTTCAAATCCCATTGCCCCCACGAGATATAAAAGGTCGATTAAACCCCACGCACATCAATAATCGTTTTATTATATCTTATCTTTAATTCCTGCGTAAGCAGGATATGATTCTGTGGCGGAATTGGTATACGCAACAGGCTCAAACCCTGTGGTTGAAAAACATGTGGGTTCAAATCCCACCAGAATTACTGTTGGCTTATGTGGATTTAGGCGGATAATGCACCAACATCAAATAAAATCAAGAATCCACAATATAGAAAGACATATACAGCAACTTCTTACTTTTGTAAGTTTACAGGTTCGAATCCTGTCACAAGCATTGTCGCTTATGTAGTCAAATGGTTAAGACAACTGTCTCGTAAACAGTCATTATTTACAAATTATATGTCTTGTTATGCTCAGATAGCTCTAATTGGGAGAGCGGAGGACTGAAGATCCTCGCGTTACTAGTTCAAGTCTAGTTCTGAGCATTTTTATCCTGGTGTAGACCAATAAGGAGGTGGGGTGGACTGTAAATCCATCTGCTTCGGCACCGAGTGGGTTCGATTCCCTCTACCAGGACTAAGCGGGACGCCGCAAAAAGCCTTGAAGCAAAAAGTAAAGGTGTTTAACTTGATAAGGAGACAGGATATAGTTTAAAGTAGCGATACAAGAAAACATTCTTATCCATACGCAATATTCTAGTCAGGGCTAGGCAGACGTAAAAGTTAAACGGTTAATTGAGAGAGGTTATTCAATGAAAGAAAAACGCGTTTCTTCCTTTCCTTTTAATCCTAATTTACTACGATAATTCAGCAGGTTAGAATGCTTCTCTGATAAGGAAGTCGTCAGTGGTTCGAGTCCACTTCGTAGTATTCTATTGTCTTCTTACCATCTATACACAATAGAAAATTGGGAGAATATTATAGAAACGCGTCTATAATATGATAAAGGTATATACCTCTTTGCGGTAATGTGATTATACAAAGATACCCTGGAAACCGTGTTTTAGCAAATAAATGTGCGGGCGGCGGACCTAAAACGTCATTGGCAAGCAGGATTAAACTGCTACAAAGGGGGTAATCAGGCCTCTTAGTACTGGGCTGTGGGACTGCACGGGGTGGTCATCTGTCTTGCACACAGAAAATCAGGTGGGTTCAATTCCCACACGGTCCATTTATTCTATATCAATATACACGTGCGATATGGAAGACCCTCATGTTTGTCAGTTTCTCCGAGAAGTGAAAAGAAACTGTCTTTTCCCTTAATAAAAGGAGGATTATAATTATAATCCTCCTGATTACGACCAATAGGATTATTTATCTATAAAAAATTTAATTTTAAAAAGGATATTTTTTAATATCCTTTTTTGCACGGTTAACTCAGCTGGGAGAGTGCTATCCTTACAAGTTAGAAGTCATTGGTTCGAGTCCAATACCGTGCATTCCATCTTAAAAATATATTTTAAAGGAGAGAAAATATGACTGATGTAAGATTAAAACTTTCACCCCCATGGATTACGGCAATTCATAAATTTTAGGCATTATTTGATGGTGATCCGCAAATTGCTTGTAATGTAAAAGTAGATTCAGGTGAAGAACCTATTCTTGCTCTTGCTTGTAACAATGGAGATAAAGTAGCAGCTTTACTTCAAATTCTTCCTACTGAAATAATTTTTGGTAATATTCCATTACATATTTTAGTAGATGGTCTTCCAAGCAATAGAGCATTTAAAACAAAAAAAGAATTATTTGAAACTGCTTTTTCAGGAAATCCTGCTTTTGCTTATGCAGTATGTCCAGTAGAAGAAGGTGCTACATGGTTTGATATGACCTATGTTGTATTTAAAAACTGCGTTGTTCAATTTTTTAATGATAATTTAAATGATTGTCATGGTGTAATTAGTACCCTATATGAAGATATTGCTAGAGATATTTTAACTGGAGAAGCTGTTAACGGAGTATATTTTAATACTGATATTGAAGTTGGTAAATTAGGAAAACCATTAGGTGAATGGCCATAATTAATATAAAGATGCGGTGGCGGAATATGTAGACGCTTAGGAGTAAGGGCAGTGAAAACGAAAAGGCAAACGGGTGTGAGTAACGATTGCTTCTGTCCATGTAAGGTGTAAATCCTTACCCGCATCTAAAAATTTTTTGATTTTTTAAAAAAATTATTATATAATATATTTATAAGATGAAAGAAAGACAGAAACAGCAATTTATTTTAATTTTTGTATTAGACTGTTAATCTAATTTAAGCAATTTTTAATCTGTCTTGGTATGGCTCGGTGGTCAAACGGTTTAAGACGCTGGTCTCTAAAACCAGAAATCGGAGTTCGATTCTCCGGCGGGCTATCCCAATTTGCGGATGTGGCAGAGAGGTTTAATGCGGTACCCTGCTAAGGTATTGATCCTACATTAGGGTCCGGTGGTTCGAATCCACTCATCCGCGCTAAGGCTTATACGGCAATTTTATTTTTAATGGGTTTACAAAGTATAACATTTTAAGAAAAGTCGGCAATTGGAGAGCCGTGTAATTAAAGCCGTGTCTCATGTAAAGTTCTCTTTTATTTTGAAAGTTTTCTATTTCTTCCTTAATAAGGGTGGCTTCCCGAAAAATAAGTAAAGATGAAAACTTTTTAAGCCTTGATATGGTGCGGACCTGGCTGGATGAAGACGCAGTCTTGAAAACTGTCGGGCGTAACTGCCTTGGGGGTTCGAGTCCCTCCCGCATCGCTAATTGTTAAATGTTTCGTTAATCAAGTTTCAAAGGAGTTTATCATGTGTAGAACTTTAGCAGAAAAAAGACACAATAGCGTAACAAAAGCAATTAGAAAAAAAAATATTTCAGAACAGGTTTACCATTTCTCATGGTATAATAACTTGCATCAATATAGTAAAAATAAAGTTCATTGCTCTTGTCCTCTTTGTAGCGGGAAAACTAAAAAACATAGACCTGCTTTTGGTGCAGAAAAAGGTAGACGAGGTGGTAAACATTGGTATCATTCAGATGTAAAACGCCTTGTTGCAATGGCAGAAAGGGAAAGAGAATATGAGTTAGCAATCAGTAATGCAAGTTAATTAGTAGAAAACTGATTTTTCAGTTGTTTTAAACAAAGAATATCTTGAAGCTGTTAATAATGGATTTAAGGGAACATTTGATGAATATTGCGCTTATAGAGATTATATAAAAGCGTAACAAAAAAACAGGCACATACAGCAATTTATACTTCCAAGTATATGTTATCGGTTCAAGTCCGATTTTATCCGCCAAGATAGGATAGATAGATCAATAGGTAGATCAATACTTATTTGTGTGCCTTGTATATTGGGGTGTAATTCAGTTGGCTAGAATGCGTGATTTGGGATCACGATGCCGTGAGTTCGAGTCTCACCACTCCAACTGTGGTTATAGGACAATTTGGTAGTCCAGCGGTTTGTGGTACCGCTTGTTACGGGTTCAAGTCCCGTTAGCCACCTTTCGTCAATAAAATATTTTAAAAAGAGAGGAAAAAAAATGAAATTTTATAGTGAAGTTCTGGATGAATTTTTTGATTCAGAAAAGGAATGCATTGAAGCTGAATTTGACAGAAAAAAGAAACAAGAGGAAGCTGAAGAGAAGCGTCGTAAAGAGTTGCAGGAACGCATGGAAAAACATAAGTTTCATGCAGAAAAGGCTCTTGCAAAACAAAATCTTGAGAAAAAGATTGAAGCCCTTAACAAGGAAATTCTTGAATATGTTAAAACATATGAGAAGGAAACTCCTTGGTTGGCAGATTTAGTAGAAGCAATCTTTGAACAGCCTTCAGAAAAAAAGACAAAAGAAGAGAAGAGACCTGCGGCAACTCCTGTTACCCGCAATGAATTTGAAAAAATTTTGGAAGGTTTCCTTAACTAAAGGAGTTTGTTAATGTCTAAGTGGAAAACAATAGGCACTAATGCATTAGAATCTTTCAATCCTATTAATGATATTGAGGATAAAAAGGAACGAGATGAAGCCAGGCGGAAAGCACGTTTCTGCATGTTCCAGACAACTCATGCGCTTCGAAAACAGATTCTAATTAAGCCTAAATACATCGAAGTAAAATCGGCCGATTAATTTTTAAAAGGGCATGAAATTTATACGTTTCATATCCCTTTCTTTTGCACGGATGGCGCAGTCTGGTTACCGCAACGGTCTGCAAAACCGTTATTCGTGGGTTCAAATCCCACTCTGTGCTTATTTGAAAAAAATAAAAATTTTTATTATAATATATATAGAAAAGAGACTTACAGCAAAATATAATAAATAATAAATAACAAACATAATCTAAGGGGAGGATGTAAAATTGCGGATTTTAAATTATTAGTTCGAGTCCGTTTGTGAAAAAGCCTCTTGAATACAGGGCCGTAGTCAAACGGTAAGACACAGGATTTTGATTCCTGCATTTGTGGGTTCGAACCCCGCCGGCCCTGCTAAAAAATGTCAGTATAGCTTAATTGGTAAAGCGGCTCCCCCCAAGGAGTGTAAGGCCTAAGACGATATAGGTTCGAACCCTATTGCTGGCTTATTGTATTAATAAATTAAAAAGGAGAATAAATATGCTTTATGCAGATGGCTCTAGTGTTAGCGGATAGCACGGTGGTCTCCAAAACCACAAGGCAGAGTTCGAATCTCTGGGGTCGTGTTTAATACAAAAGTTAATTAATGTATTGTATTAACATTTATCAAAAAAGTTGTCCAGGGATAGTATTCATTAGTGTGATACGTCGGGTTGGGGCGGAGTAGCTAACCGTGAACAGACAAAAAATATGATAAATGTTCGCGCTGTGGTGTATTATGGTAACATACCTCCTTGCATACGGGGGAGCTTTACGTTCGATTCGTAACGGCGCAATTATATCCCATTAGTCTAATGGATAGAATATCTGGCTACGAACCAGAAGATATAAGTTCGATTCTTATATGGGATATTTAACATAAGGTAATTCTGAAAATCTGAAGCGAACCTCCGTGCAAGTACCATCACTCAGAAGGTTGGGAAAAGAAGTAGCAAAGAGCCTTATTATGCTCCTGTAGTTTAATGGATAGAATACGGGACTTCTAATCCCATGATGAGGGTTCGATTCCCTCTGGGAGTGCTAACAAAAGAAAGGAAATAATTATGAGAGACCCAAGGTATGCATTAACTGAACATTTTCAAAAAATTATTATAGATTATCCTAATTATAGATTTTTAGGAATTTTTCTTTACGGTTCTCAAAATTATGGTCTTGCAACAGAAGATTCTGATGTTGACAGTATTGCTATTGTTATTCCAACAATAGAAGATATTATCCTCAGAAAACCTATTTGTAAAGAAATTATTTTTGAAAACGGTGAACATTGTAATATAAAAGATATTCGAGAAGTTGTTAAAGAATGGAAGAAACAAAGTCTTCAGGCTCTTGAAATTCTTTTTACAGATTATTTTATAATTAGACCCAAATATGTTTCTTATTGGAATAACTTTCTTAATATTAGAAATGATATTGCTCATTATGATGTAAAAAGAACTTTTAAGTCTATTTCAGGACAAGCGAAACAAACTTATCTTCGAAATCCTTCAGATAGAAAACAAATCGCCAATACTTATAGACTATATTATTTTTTAAGGTCTTATTTGATGGGTTGTTCTTATAAAACTTGTCTTACATCAAATAGTATTGCAACATTAGGAGTTAAGACAGGAGAAATTCCTCTTAATGATTCTCTTAATAAAGATATTGCAGATATTGTTTTTAATCGTTTTCCAAAACTTGAAGATACATCTTGGAAAGTTAGAAATGTTCCTGAAATAGGACAAAAGATAGATGAATATCTTGTAAAATTAATTAAAGGAGTAGAATATGAAGAGGATGTCAAAACTATTCTTGATAAAATGGAAAATATTTAAGTAGATAGAAAAACAAAGGATAAAATTTATTTTTTAAAATGAAAGATTTAGATAAAGAATTAGAAAAAGCAACAACTCTTATTGAAAAAACAAAAATTCTTAGAGAATATACTAATTGTTCCATATCTGACGCTGTAAGTGCAATGAAATATAAAAATACTCATTCTAAATGCACAGCATGTGGTTATTTAAGAGCAATTATTGGGGATACAAGTCAATTTTCTAATAAACAATTTTATAAACGAGTTGAAAAATTTTCAGACTTAGATAATGATATACTTTGACAAAAGTAAAGGAGATAAAAGGATTATGAATACATTTATGAATCAGCTTTCAAACGATTTTAATTACAAGAGAACAGAGAATGGAGCACTCGCTCACCGTACTACTAACTCAGCGGTTTATGATATGTTTGCTATGGGCGCTGCATATCGTTCACGTTCAGATGAAGATTGTATTCTTCTTTTCAAAAACGCCTTCGAAGAGGACTCAGTTCTTGCGCTGAAGTGTCTATTCTATATTCGTGACTGCCGCGGCGGTCAGGGTGAACGTAGATTCTTCCGTACATGCTTCCGCTGGTTGGCAGAGAACAAGCCTGTGCGCGCCCGTAATTTGATTGAGTATCTTCCTGAGTATGGTAGATATGATGACCTGTTTGAACTTTTCGGCACTCCTGTTGAAAAGAATGTAATGGCTCTTATTGAAAAGCAGCTTCGTGAGGATATGGCGTGCGAGAAGAATGGTATTAGCCTTATCGCTAAGTGGCTTCCTTCAGAAAATGCTTCAAATGCAGATACGATTGCAAGAGCAAGAAAGATTAGACGTTCACTTGGAATCACCTCCAGACAGTATCGTCAGATGCTTTCAAAACTAAGAGCTAAGATTAATGTTCTTGAAAGACTGATGTCCGCCAATAGATGGGACAAGATTGAGTTTGATAAGATTCCTTCTCGCGCAGGTATTATTTATCGTAATGCTTTTGCAAGACGTGATATTATCGCTAAGAAGTATGAGTCTTTTGCAAAGGATAAGAATACAAAGGTTAATGCTTCTGTACTTTATCCTTACGAAGTAGTAGCTAAGGCTGTTAAGACTTCAGGATGGTCTTACCGTTTTGATACTCTTAGTGAAACTGAGCGTGCTATGATTAATAAGTATTGGGATAATCTTCCTGATTATCTTAATGGTAAGGATTGTAGCATGATGTGTGTTGTAGATACTTCTGGTTCTATGACTGGTGTTGGTGCGGCAGCACCTATTAATGTAGCAATTAGTCTAGGTCTGTATTGTGCAGAACGTATTGGTGGACCTTTTAAGAATCACTATATCAGTTTTGCTTCACAGCCTCAGCTAATTAAGACCGTAGGAATTGATTTTGTAGATAAGGCTCGCCGTATCTATCAGACAAATCTTTGCGATAATACTAATTTGGAAGCTGTTTTTGATTTACTTCTAAAGACAGCAACCAAGAAGGGTGTTAAGCAGGACGATATTCCTAAGACCATTGTAGTTATTTCTGATATGGAAATTGACAGTGGTACTGGTGGATGGTATCGAGAAAGTAGATGGACAAAGCATTCTGCTTCTACAGAGGTGGAGAAGATTCGTCAAAAGTGGGCAGCATATGGACTTCAGCTTCCTAAGTTAATCTATTGGAATGTAGATGCCCGCCAGAATACAATCTTGGATGCAGGCCCTAATATATCCTTTGTAAGCGGTATGTCCCCTACTATTTTCAAGCAGGTTCTTACTGGTAAGACTGGTTATGATTTGATGCTTGAAGCTATTAATAGTGAAAGATATGCCGTAATCAGATAAAAAAATAAAGCCTCGATATGAATCATATTCATATCGAGGCTTTTTGTGTTATTAAGGTGCTTGGCGCGCACTCTGCCAACATACCGAATCTAAAATCAGTCTTGGATTTTTTTATTTCAATTTTGATTTTACTCTTTTACATCTATATATAAAAAATACGGCTATTGGTCATTAAATACCAATAGCCGTACAGTGTTAAATATTTCCTAATTTATTAAAAATCTTATTTGTTATATAAATAATTTCATCTCCATATGTGGAAATTAAATCAGCTATTAATTCCTATTGCTCAAGAGAAAGATTAACATTATAAGAAAACATTGCGGCATGTGTTATTTCGTGGCATAATACCTTCCGTAATAAATCTCCTTGTAATGTTTCATTTATATAAATTGTTCGAGTAAGATTGTCACACGCTCCTATTGAAAATTCTCCATTTAACCTTTGCAATAAAGGAAAGTTAGGAGCAACAAAAGAGAGTTTCCAATAAACATTGTTAATTAAAAACATAATTAATTAATTTTATTTGCTAATGTAGTCATTTTTTGACGTAATGTAGTTCTCTCTTCTGGCGACGCATCTTTAATCATTTCAGTAATATCTGAAGAAAGTTCTTGAAGGTATGCTTCTAATTCGTGAAGTTGAGAACTTGTATCTTTATGTTTCTCTTTGCCTTCCATATACATCCTTCTTCTCATTGGAGATCTTCCCTAACGGGGATCCCTCATCATTTCTGTATAATAAGAGGTAGTTCCGCCATTAGAGCTAGAATTACCTCCCATATTACCACCATTTCCGCCAGAATAATACATATATCCGTTATTACGTTCTATATTTCTATACTCTGGATACATTGGAGTGGTGTAATAATTAATATTATTAACAGAAGTTTTTTCTTTTTCTTCTGCTTTTTCCATTGAATCAGTAATAGTACAATAGTATATCGCTTCAGACAAGTCTTTTATCATATCAACAGCTTCACCAAGTTCATGGGCATCCGCCTTTGATATATCACCAAGTTGGCTCTGTACACAACTCATTAACTGGTCTTTCATCATTTTTAATGCTTCAGTTCCCATTTTTCCCTCCTTATGCTGTTCTTGTAATCTATATTGAGGCTCCACGTCTTACTTGAATAGAAGGCGTTGGAGTAGTAGCAGGATCATCTTCAGTTCCATCTGCATATGTACCTGATACAGTTACGCAACATCCACAAGGAACTGTAACTGAAGCTTCAGTAGCAATATGCCAATATTCTCCTACTGCGGCAGGAGTAACAATTGCTACGCTTTCTGGAATTATAACTCCATTAAGAGTAATTCCAAGCGCAATAGGAGTAACTGCACCCCCAGTAGGAATTTGGATATTCCCCTGAATTAAAACATTATATCTTGCAAAACGATTAGGAGTATTACCATTTAAGTTAAGAACCCCAGGAACAAGAGGAACAACATTCCCTTTGTTACAAGGAATAGAAACACTATTAAATGGAATTGTTCCATTTAATGCGACTACATTGTCTGTAGTTGTTACATAACTAGCCATGAGCAACCTCCTTATTAATTATAAAAACCGTTGCCGCCACATCCGTTCCAGTTTCCGCAATTACATCCATTAGGATTTGCAACCACATAAGCAGGAATCGGTGTAGGATTTAAAGCTTGACGTAATGTAGCTGTTTGGGCTGCATTATCTGCAAGAATTTGTCCAGTTTGAGCATTCTGAGAAGCTGCTAAATTAGCAAGATAACCTTGCATTTGAAGCTGTTGGTTTTGAGCCTTAAGGGCTTCAATCTATTGCTGACAAAGTTTATCAAGAATGGCCTGTGTATTTGCTGTATTTGATGCTATTACATCTCGTAAAGCGTCTGTAACTGCTGAGCGGTCTGCACATGCTTCTGTAGCTACAGTATACTTCAAATCAGCTAATCCCGCTCTATTTTCACAACAACAATTTTGTTGATTCATTGCTATTGTATTTAATTGAGTAGATAGATTTGCTTGATTGTTGTTTAATGTTTGTAGGATATTCGCTTGTGAGTTACAACGAGAAACTTCTGCATTTGAAAAGCCAGTATTTATTGCGGTAGTCACACCGTTTAAGCTATTCATAAGGGCGCTCTGGTCAAATCCGCGTTGAACATCAGCTATAATAGCAGGTTGTCCATTTCCGCCGAAACCGTTATTATTCCAACCGCCCGCAAGCATTAAAATAAATAAAAAGAAAATCCAGGCTCCATCACCATTAAATCCAAAACCATTATTATTGCCTGTTGCTGCTGCAATATCAGATAAGGAATATCCATTAGTATTATTATTAAACATTTGTATCTCCCATTATTGATTTAAATAATTTTTAAATTTTGCAAATTCTGTATCAAAATCCAAACCTCTTTGTTGCGCTAAATTTCGAGCAATCATCTCTAAAGCAGATGTATTTCCATTTTGCGCTAGATTCATTGCATTCTCAAGAATAGGATTATTTTGTCCTAAAATATTCATCATAAGTTGTTGAGGATTTTGACCGTTTTTTATCATATTTATTAATTGAATCGGATTTACATTCATAATAATTATACCCTCTTAACTATAAAATTACTATTACTGCTTTGTCCAGTATTTTTATTATTCTATACGGATTCAGTCTAAGTTTTTTGCGTTATTGTTTGAGACTGAATTGCCGCCATTAAATTTTGTATAACATTATTAAATTCATCTTTTGTAACATATTCAGAAGAATTATAAGGATTTTCATCAGCAGTTAAAGCATAGGTTTTAAAAGTTGCTGTTCCATCATAATTTATTTGTTTAGTATAAATTTTCTAATTTCCAACATCAATAAAAACCCATAAAGAGCCATCTAAATCTATTTGTGCGGCTCTTGCCTATTCTTTTGATGCAACTGGTCTACATTTTAAAAATTGATTTGAATAATTTTGATTATTTGCGTTTACAGTTACATTATTTCTCCCTAAATAATTATCATAGGGAGTATTCATTATTAAATTGTTAGTATAAGGATATTGAACTGGTATCATGCCACCATTCATTCCTTGCTGATTAAAATTGGCCATTTTAATTTTTCTCCTTTTATCTCTAAAAATGTATACATTTTGTTGGAGAGAAGTTTTATTCTTCTCCCCAACTATATATAATTTTTAAATTTAATAAGTTTTTAAAATTTGTCCATTAAAGTAAAAATTTTTATTTAATTTTATTCACCTTCAACTGGCTCTTCTTCTGGTTCAACCTGCGGAATTGCATGTACGTATCTTTGATTCATAATCGGCACACCTTCAGATGTAAACATAATCGCCGCATGTACAGGCAATTCACTAATAGCTGCCGCAGATAAAACTTCATAAAATTTGCTCTCTGCTTTAAGTCTTGCTTTTGTAGGATCTTCGTCCCATACTACGTGCTTAATATCACCATAAGACCCGTCTACATATTTTTGTAGTTCAATAACGTAATATTGAGTCATAATTGTTTCCTCCTTTTTTCAGCCGTCACAGCTTATATGTCAGCCTTCAACTTCATTTAAGACCCCCTTTAATGTGAAGATTTTCTACTTCTTTCATAATTTTGGTTCCAGAGCCATTACCTCCGAGCTTTACATAAGGTTTGTACAATTCACATAAAGTGTCGTATTCGTCCTGAGTAATCCAGCCGCGTTCTATATACTGCATTCCAAAGAACACGATTTCGATGTGACAGATACCCATCAGAATCTCTTTTTCGGCGGTATGACGGTCGAACCGAGAACTCAGAAATGCCCATAAACCAGAGGACGCCAGAACTGATGTAAATATAGTTAGTATTATTTGTGACCAGAATTCCATTTATTTAATTCCTTTCTATTATATGGTGCTAATATATGTCCTGTTTGAGTTACTGTATCTTCTGTTAAATCCATTTGCGTAATTCCATTTAATATTATTTTACTTATTGCCATATATAATCACCTTCTTATGCAGTACGGATTAGCGACAGTTCTTCGATGCCATAACTATTTCCTTGCATAACGATATAGGCTGCGTTCATAGGAATATTAGAAGAATCGAGAGTTCCAAAAGCAAAATAATCCTCTGCACTATCTTTTATGTTATCAGCGGAAACCGTCTGAATCGCATTTTTATTTTTGTCGTAAAATCCGATATAGGAATATTGCGAACAAGAAAACGTAAATGTCATTGAAGAATTGATTTCCGTATAATCTGTCACATAATTCCACTGCTCAGATGAGACTATAGTGCCATCCGTATTAATGGCATACCCTGTTAATACATCATTATAATCAATTAATTGTGTATTAAGTGGAATATTAGCTGGCTCGTACCAAGTTACACCATCAAGCTGTGCGCTCGTTACTGTCTTATTGTTGTATGTTGTTGGTACGGTTGCGGTAATTGCGTTGCTGATAAATGTGGAATCATAATAGGCGGTTATGCTTGCGGTTGTGGTGTCCTCAAACTCAAACAGGATAGTGTGCTGAGTTGCAGACGGAGTTCCGCCTCCACTGACACTAACAACAGCACTTGCATAATTAGTCACATCATGTGTGCCATTTGTCATAATATTAATTGAGCCTGTTGGAGTAATCCCACTTGATGGGACATTAACGGTTACAGATGAATAGCCATCTGCGGAATCATCTGAAGAAATATATGTCCCATTTATAGTAACAGTTTTATTTATTAACGTTTTGTCTACCAACATTGTTTGCATAAAAGCGGTAATTTGAGGAGTATAAAAAAGTCGATAGCCTGCTTCGTTTGGATGAATACCATCTCCATTTAATGTATATGCAGTTCTAAGAGAATCAACATATCTAAGCGGCGGGGCAATGGTATTAAGATCAAGATATGGAATTCCCCATTTCTCACAGCACGCCTTTGCAATCCCGTAATAAGAATTTGCTCCATCCGTTGATTCGAACCCGCTATAGCACTTGTGGATAAATATATAACCAATCTTCGCTGTTGGGAATCTTGCGATTGCGGATTTTAACATTGTTTCAAATGCGCCTGCGAAAGTAGAATCATCAAGTGTCGCTGTATATCCCTCTGAAATCGTTCCAAGGGGCACCGATAAATCGCAGTCATTAACACCACCCTCAAAAAGAACATAATCTGCATCTGAACGCATATCAGATACACTTCCGCTAATGCAGTGATGACCACTAACGTTTGTAATTGTTCCACCACTCATACCAACATTTTGGACAGTCATGTTGTTGTTTGTACCAATCTGCGCAACGTATCCACCATTTGCATCGGGAGCATGACAAATACTATCTCCGTTAAATGATGCAATTTTACCACTCAAAGGATTAATTGTATTACTACCTGTTCCAAGTACTCTTTCACCTGTTCTTAAATATCCATATTTCCCTGTTGGGATATCAGCAGATGATTCTATACCAGTAGTAGAAAGATCAATTTTAGTTATACCGTCAATTGTGATTTTATTTATTGGCATTATGAATTCACCTGCCTTTCAATTTTTATTGTGTGGGTAGGGTCACCACCATCACGAAGCAAGAATCTAAGTCCCCACTCATTTTTATATGCGCAGAATGGCAAACCTGTCCCATCATCCGTTTCATCCCAGATATTAACATTACCAAAGTATACCGCTCCCCATTGAGGATGCACTTGTGATTCTGCTGTTATATACGCTGTTCCATCAATAGTTATACGGAATATCTCGCCTGTAGTCAATTCCATATCGACAAGATCTTCAATAATAGCATTATTACCGCTATCATAAAATTCTACGTTTCCATCATAAACAGTTATATAATTACCACTTGGGGTAGGTGCAGGTGTATAGCTGTACCACTCCACTCCATCAAGCTATGCAGATGTTACTGTCTTATTATTATGTGTGGTTGGTATTGTTGATGTAATAGCCGTCCCCATAATCGCATCATCGTAATAAACATAGACAATTTCTGAGGTTTCATCTTCATACTCAAAATACAGTGTATGACGTGTTGCAGATGGAGTGGAACTTGAGGCAGAAGCTATAACAAGTTCTGTGCCATATGTATTTGAAACTTCCGTCATTGACGCCCCGCCCTGCACATTAACGATCACTTCCGAGTATCCATCAGCGGAATCATCCTCGGCGTCATATGTACCATTAAGAGTAATTGTTTTTGTAGTAAGAATTGCAGAACTACCACCTCCACCAGTTCCAATAGTTGATAATTCATAATTATATGTAATACCTTCTGCAAAACGATATGCTGCGGAGTTTGAAATAGTGTCAATAGTCAATGTTCCATTAGAATATGATGCATGAGTATTTACCGTATCAGATTCGTTGTAGCCTGTAATGTCACGAATAAACCAACTTGATTCATTTACACTTCCACTAGAACCGTCTTGTGCTTGATATAATACTACATCTTTGATAATTGTAAGTATAGTGACGCCACGTAAAGACACATCTCCTGATAAATCACCATATAGATGGATTAAATCTGGCTCAAAATTACATGGTATCTGCAATACTGTAGTTCCATTTCCTGTAACTGTGCCAGTAACTGTTTGACCAGAAGAGCCACTACTACCTGATGCAGTTCCCGCAGTTTTCGTACCATTGGCGGCATAAAAATATTTTCCACTTGCAACATCCGTGGCGACAGCTGTTGTATCGGAAATATCCATAAGGGTAGAACCGTCTATTACAACTTTATTATATATAGTTGGCATTTTAATTCACCCCCTTACGCTGTGCGGATTAATGATAATCCGTTGTCTTCTATTAATATAACGTATGTAGTAATACGAATATATTTTGCATTAGATGGAATTCTTGCAGGCGTAAGTGTTCCATGTGATGCATCATATTCATCTATAGTATCTGCGTATGCATCATTTCTAAAACCACTAATATAAGTTTTAGAACTGTCATAAAAAGCTGAATCCCACCATCTATAACCTGCATATGTAAAAGTCATAGATGGATCAATTTCTGTATAGTCAGATACCAAACCAGCTTCTTGAGCTATTTCCTCCCCGTTATCACCATCAATGATATATCCTTGTTTACAGTCCGCAAGTTTAATCAACTATGTATTAAGCGGAATACCACCTGATGGGGTTGGAGTAGGCGTAGGAGTCTGACCAGTTGTAATAACACATGTAGTACCAGTTGCATTAGCTACGTCTGTGATTGTTACAGAACCACTGCTCGTAACATCGGTGATGACTAAATCAGCTTCCATCCACTTCCCACTTGTTAAAAGTGTTCTGGTTGTATTATTTATAGTTGTTAAAGTAGAACCCTTATATGTAACTGTTGAACTCATGATACACCACCTCCATATACTGGAAGCGTAATAGTTGATGTGTTACTATCTGAACCAGTTAATGTAATTATATTATTACTCATAGAAAGAGTATAAGTTGTATTCGTATCAGCACCACTACCGGAAGGAACAGTAATCGGCATTAACGCATCAAAAAGCTGACTTGGTGTTACAAAATCATAGTCAGTTCCTCTCGTATAACCTTGAAGTCCTGCAAGTATCTGACTGATTGCAGTTTCGGCTGATTGGTCATATATATGAAAAGTTCCGATATAATAGCCTTTATTTTGAACCAACTCGCTTATTGTTTGAGGAAGACCAGAATAACTTTCCCATTGCTCTAAAATTGTACGTGGAAGATTATAAGGGAACGCATTCCTAAAGTAATCACCAAATTCATAATAATGCATTGCCCATGCATCAATTAGAGGATCAGAAGGATAATAAATGGCATTATCACCACCTGCTTTAAAGATACCTCTTACATTAAAGCCGTAATATTCTAATTCTTCTTTACCTTTACAGAAATATTGATACATAGCATCAAAATTTGTCTTATTCTGCTCCGTGATTACATCTGCAGAATGGCAAACAATCTCGCCGCCTGCCTGCACACATAATTTCATATAATCCAGATTTGTTTTATATGGGTCGTCTATTACACACGCTTTTTGCCCTCCGGGAATCGCCGCCATATAATAAGGAATATTGTTTGTTGTAAATAATGTATGCAGATTTTTAGTCTCCGCTGGACGTAAATCATCAGTGCCCAAACATATAAGTGCTTTTGTTAATGTTTTTGGAATACGTGGGATAGTCGCTGAATAAGACTTATAATCAGCAATTATACTGTCCCATAACTCATCTTTATTAAGTGTCTTTGTAACCTTTTTTTGAAGATGATATGTTTGTGAGTTAGCATATATTACAGCCATCCATACTCCACCAACAGGAATGGTAAATTCTGTCCATTCGTCTTGAAAGGTGCGTGTATATGATTCAATTTCAGTTTTACTGGAATCAAAGATGATGATAGATGGGACAACTGCCTCCTTACTATCAAAGTAAATTGGCATATTTTCATATCGCCACTCTTCACCAGCTTTTACTGGGATAAGATTACTGAACGGAGTGCAAGATGTAGAGATATACGTCTATGTTACTCCCCACGTTGTCTCTGTGGATGGAATCTGTGTATATGCATAATCATTATCGGGGTCGTAGTAATAACCCGCCGCCCAATCGCTGTATATGTCTTTCCACTCAGTATCGAGAGTAGGATTATTACTACTTGATCCACCTGTGCCAACTACCTGCTGTCCGCTTGCAAGATGCCCAATTGCACCTCTCATTATATGTTCGGGGCTTGTAACGGTGTCCTCTGATAAATCTACTAATGTAGTTCCGTTATAAATAACTTTATTATTATATTGATTCGCCATTATAAACTCCTTTTATATCCATTTATTTTTTATCCTATTGTTACAGTTACTCCACCTGCAGCATTATCAGCTTCGACATAAGGGATTGCATTAACTGTAACCTGTGCCAGATAATTATAGCCAGTTTCAGGAGTGATAACCTGTGATGCCGCAGAAGGTGTAACTGTTCTACTCTGAGCATTAACATCTTCAGAACCACTCATTGTACCCTGTACTCCAAGGATAGTAACTCCTTGTCGAATATTAGCACTAACAATTTTACTCTGTTCAGCAGAGGCAATAGCAACTTTACCACTACCATCGTGATAACCAATCGGAACAGTATATTCTCCACTAACAGTAGAAATAGTTCCTGCAACTGCACCATTATTAGGCATTGTACCTGTTAATTGAGTACCACGAGCATGTGCGGTTTTAGTTGCTAAAATTTCTGCGGCAACTGCATTATCGTTACTTGTATCTGCGTCTTTTGTGTTTGTACCAACAATAGGAGCACCTGATTTATCATGCGCAGTTACATTTTCAGCTAAGTCCGCAGGAGTAATAGTATCTGCGGTTAAGTCGATCAGAGTTTGTCCATCATAAATAATTTTACTTTTATATTGATTAGCCATAATCAATAATCCTCCTTAATTAATAAAATTCTATTTGTCCTGCTATATAAACAGTATTCCCGCCGCTTTCATTGCTTGTCTCATAATATGGTATTTTTTTAACTGTAATATCTTTAGTTAATTTAGTACCTTTTGTTGACAATACTTTATCTTCTGCTGCCTGCGGAAGTACAGTATATTCTCCTTTATATTCAGGAACGGTTTCTCCTTCACCCATTCCGTAAGTAATATTTCCAGTAATTATTGGAGAAATAATTGAAACCGTTCCATTGACAGGAGAAATATTTCCTGTTATATCTGCCATAATTTCTCCTCTCTTTTATATTACTCCACTTCTGGTTTTAATGTAAATTTACCAGTAATAAAAGTATCTACATCGCCATTTTCAAAAGTAATTTCAATATCATATACATAATCACCAAAAGCTAATCGTTTAGTATCTGACGATTGTAAATGCAATATTAAAGTATCATTTGGTATTTCTTTATGAATTAATACCTTAGAACTTGACATAGATTGTTTCATAGCAAATCTAATAACATCACCAGAAGCAGGAGTATATGGTTGTTTATTTATAAAAATACTTACCTGTATTTTGAGAGTATCCCCTCTTATTAAGGTAATTTGTTTTGTTTTATCATTTATTGTATACATAATATTTAATTACCTCATCATTTACGAATCAATCCAATTACTTGGTCAAAATACACAGTTTGATAAACGCTTGTATTTCCATCTACCCAGTTGACATAAATTCTATTAGTATCCCATTTTGCCATAAACTGGCCTCTAACGTATAAAGTTGAATTTGGGCGGTCCATGATGTTCTGAATCGAACCACTTGTGGTACTAAAAAATAGTATATACTGACGCACATTATGTACGCTAACCCTTATTGCTATTACGGCCCATTGCTTTAACTAGATATCGATATAGGCCCATGAACTTTTTGTAGCAGGCGCTATTACTTTTGTTGTAGATATTAATTTAGGTATAAGTGATGGTATTTTTACAGTTCCATCAGCAGTGCTCACCATCATCCATGAGGTACGCTTTGTGTCATAAAGTCCAAAATTCCCAGCATCGTTTGCATAAATACCACCTTCTGCAATAACTGTATTATTTGCATAAGCTCTTGCTTTTATTCTTGTTGCATTTGGAGTTATTGCTGTTATTCCATAATTTAATGGTTGTGTTATAGGATAATCTAACGTACTATTTAATATAGAAGTAGATAAATTTGTAATTGTAATAGTATAAGTTCCATCATATGAAATAGTATAATTTGTATGAGTATAACTATAAGTTTGTCTTGTAGGAATAGTATACACTGTTGTATCTATAGTTAATGTCATATTTTGATCTGAAGCTAATTCTGTTGGTAATTCAATTTGTACTATATTATTTTCTTCTGTAGAAGGAGGTATTGTAGTAATAGAATTTTTCCAAGTAATAGCAGTAGATTGAGCACCAAAAATAACTTGATTATTTCCATCTGCATCAATTACTTGTAATCCGCTAGAATTTTGTTCTATATGAGCACCATTGGTTTGACCAATTGTTGAGGTTTCTCCAAAACTAGCTAAACATGTATTATTATTCATTACATCAACACTATTATTATCAATTATAATATGTCCTTTATTTTCTTCACCAATTCTAATTTTAGCTATATTATTTTCAAGCCATAATTTAATATAACTAATACTATTTTTTAATAATTGTATACTATTTCCAATAGACCAACCCGTATTTTGATCATTAACAGGATGTATCATAATACCATCATCATTAGTGTCGGTAACATATGCAGTTATAGTATCATCAGACATATTCCAATATTGACCATCAAAAGTAAAAGCTATAGTAGCACCAGCATTCCAATTAAAACGGCTATTAACAGTTAAATCTGCTCCATTTGCTTTTATATTCTTTACACCTGTAGAAGCAACATTTAATTTTGCAGAAGCCGCAGTATTTGAATATGTCATTTTTATAGAAATAACACTACCTTTGCAAATAATTGCTTCATTACAAACTACTTCTTTATTCGCAGTTGCTGAAGCTGTATTACATGTACCATATAATGAAAATGGTGCATTTTGTAATATCCAACCCGTACCATCATACACAAATTCCATTTTAGAACCTGCGCTCCATAATAACTGATTTGATGCAGATACTACACTTTTATTTATATAAATTGATTTAGCACCAGTATTATTTACATTAAGAGTTGGAACGCTCGCTGTATTAGCATAAGTAAACGTAATTTGAATACGTGCACCATTAAATAGTATAAAATTATCACACACCACACTTTTTGCGGCAGTTTCCGCGGCTGTTGAACATGTACCATATACAGCAGTTGCTAAATCCTGAGCCTTTTCTGCTTCTGCTTTTTCTATTGTTATAAAAGAACCATTATAAAAAATGTAAATAGGATGATCCATTTCTAATACGCCATTTGTTGTTGTGCTCATTGTGCCTAAGCGCATATAATATAATCCATTTTCTGTAGTTGGTTCTGTACAAGTTAAAACGGTTGAATTTGGAGTAAAAATATTTCCATTTAAAGTACCAACAATATATATAGGTTTACCTGCTACTGCATCTGCAATTGAATGAGTATTAGTATAATTAAATACTGAACCCCAATAACGATAGTTTGATGTCCTAGTTGTACCTGCGGTTACATTATCAGCCGAATATGCTGTTCCTACATAAAGAGGTGGACATGTAATATCAAAAGCTGTTGTATTTAAAAGATGAAGTTTTCCATTTGTGCCAAGTACTGCAATTCTAGCAGCTGCTATAGCCTCACTTGCTGCTAAAGCTATACCATATTGAGTACGATCTACATTATTAGTATTAGGGATAGAAGATGCTCTCCAATATGTACCATCATATGTCATATTAATAATAGCTCCTGCTCCAAAATGAGTAGTAACACGAGTTGTATTTAAATATATAGCAATAGCATTTGTGACTGAACCATCTGCTAAAGTTAAAACTAAACTTGCGTTTCCGCTTCCTGCATAAGGTAATTTATATGCAATAGTTTTGCCTACTTTTAATTCTTTATCAATACTATTGCCAGTCCAAGTACCTGTCGCCGCAGTTTGCGTACCAATAATATATTCTACAGATTGCGCAAGAGCAGTATCTATATCTGCTTGTGTATCTTCGGGTGCAGGTGTCCAATCTGTTGCTTTAGCACCTTTTTCAAGTTTCATTCCGCACACTTCAAGCCAACTATTCGCAGGTGCTTGATAAGCATATACATATCCTGCACTATAAGAAGCAGCTTGTTCACCTTGTAAAACAGCACCTTCCCATTTAATATAAGTCCATTCTGTTCCAATAGAGAAATATCCAAGAAAAGGTACACTACCGCCAGTACACTTATCATTAGCTGCCCAAATAGGGCTTAGATATATCCGTAAAGTTTCACTGGCTCGTACCCAACAACTTTGAGTATATTTTTCTCCTGTAATAAATTTATTAATTATTCTATCTTGTGCAATACCTATATTTGTAGTACTAGAACCAGTATTGGTAACTCTTATTGCGCCAGTTATATTATAGATAGGGGGATTAGTTAAATCTATATGAGTCACCGTACCACCTGATGCACGCCAACCTTTATCGCCATTAGAAACAGCGGGCATGGTTGCACTATTATAAAGTAAATTACGTCCACCAATTTCTAAATCATCTAAATTGTTTTGTACCTGTTGAATAGAAGCATCCGTATCTTCTGGCGTAGGAGTCCAGTCTGTTGCTTTATCTCCTTTTTCAAGTTTCCATTTTTCAACATGCATATTCATTGTTCCACTTGCTGAAGAAACGGAATTATATAATCTAATAAATTTAATTACTGCATTAGTAACATCAGTACGATTAATATTGTCTGATGTAGGAGTAAAACTAAATGTTAGATAATCTGCGTGTCCATCTGTAAAATATTCAGTTCCTTGCCATTTTCCAAATGTAAGACCTCCTCCACAATAATATACAGCTACATTAAGTTGCTCTGCTGTTTTTCCAGTATGCGAAACGTCTACATCCCATAATTGAATAATATATTTTTGATTTGCTTCTAAAGGTTCTGTAAGAGCAAGATCATAAGCGGCATAAGAAGTAGCGCTATAATTTTTAGGATCTTGTCTTAATAGGTTTCTACCACCAATTTCTAAATTATCTATTTTATCATTTGCTTCATTAGCAAGAGTATCATCAGTATACTTAGAAGCTAATTCCCAATCACTTGCAGTATAACTGCCTGTTGCTCTTGCGGTCTTACATTTTTTAATATCACCGTTTGATCCTTCTACCCATAAATCACCAATTTCATAAGGGGGTGTAGGTTGAGCAACAAATATTCTACGTTTTTGTCCTGCTAATGTATTAGCATTATTTGCTGTAGTTTGTGCATTACCCGCAGCCGTATTAGCATTACTTGCCGCAGTAGCCGCTGCAGTAATATCACTATCTTTAATTCTACTCCAAGAATATGTAGAATCAGATTTAATAAATCTATAACAATAGCCAGTGGATGTATTATAATATAGGTCATCTACATGCATATCTCTTGTGGCAGTATCTGTCCATGATGTATAAGGTGCATTACTCAATGTAGGTACAGCTGTACCATAATGTATTTCTGCCATACCATCTACTTGAGATTGAATGGATTCTGCATATATTTTAATTGAATCTTCAACATCTTCAGGTGCGGGAGTCCAATCTGTTGCATGATTACCCATCTCTAATTTGACATTACGTATTTCAATAGGAGAGCGCGATCCTCCTTCCGCTACTTGAATTGTTACTTGACTATTATCTACAAGCGCACTAGTTTGACCCGTTTTCAAATCATCGGGAATAGTAAACGTAATTGAAATTCTTTGCCAATCTGTTGTTAAATCATCAATTGTTTTAGAATAATAATAATCATAACCAGAACCAAATATACTATTGATACGAGAAGCTATACTTACTCCATAATAGACTATTAAATTATTTAAAGTAGTATATGTACTTTCTACATCAGCAATATGAACATCCATACTTACAACAAAAGTTGAATTTTTATAATTACCATAATTAAGATAATCAACTGCAAATTTAGCATAACCTGATGAAGTGGTAGGTGTAATTCTAATAATATTTGGTTCAATTAATGACGCTCTACTTAAAACCAAATCTGACGCTTGTAAATTTCCAGTGTGCCTTAATAAATTTCTTCCACCAACTTTTAAATTATCTATTTTTTCATTTGCTTCTTCAGCAGAATTTCTTATATCTGTTACGTCACTAATAATATAAGGAACATAATTACCCCAATATTCACCCTCATAAATACTTAATCTTACATCATAATCAAGAATGGCTCCTGCATTAGCACGAAAAACAAAAGTTACCATTTTATCATTTGTTGTCCAATGTGACGATTCTCCATCAGATTCAGAAAATTTAGTGAATCTAGAAAAAGCATAACTTCCATCTGATGGTACTTCAAAAATTGGTACTGTAGTAGTTCCGATTCCTTCAAGATGAATCAATGGAGCAGTAGTAACGTTCTGTCCCCAAAATTGTACGGAACCACTCTGTTGTACTAAATAAAAATCTGATCCTGATGCTGCCCCTGTGCTTTGATTATTACGAAATTCTGCTAAAAAAGTATATTTTGTAGCTCTTTTAATAGATGGGTTATATTTAGGAACACAACAATCATTTCTTATAGTCGATGTTCCTGAACTATTATCTATATGAACATGCAACCATCCATCTTCCAATTGAGTAAAAGTAAATTTTGAATTTTTTATCCATCCATATGTGCCATTGTCCATCCAATAACCATTGGGATTGTTTTCTGCGTTATAAATGTCTGTTAATTTATGTGAGAAAAAAGGACTAAGATTAGATGCTCCGTCACTAACATTAGCTAAAGTTGTTGAACTGTAAGTTATCATACTATTTTTCCTTTCTTTAAAATACTGATAGTTATATCAGTATTTTAAACTAATATAACTATCAGATTTCAACTTTTACATCTGCAATAATTTTTCTTTGTACTAAGGATCCATCTACATAAATAACTTTACCAATAGCCTGTGCAGAACCATTAAATGTTGTTGCATTTCCATAACTATCTCTAAAAGTCCAAGTATATATACCCTTAGGTAAATCTGCAGTTCCTGCATCCGCCCATGTACTACCAGAATATTTCTTTAAAGTAACAGTCTTATTAGTAGAATTAAGATGATAATAAAAATCACCTGTAGAAGGATTTTCAGGAGCCTATGTTAAAAATCTATCTGATTTAAGAGTATCTAATTCTTGACCAGTACCAGTATCAGTAACAATAACATAAAATGCTCCATATCCTTGTCCATTAACAATTTGATCACCTAAAGAACAAAAAGCTACCGCTTGAATTGGATCAAGTCTATCTATTAAAGAATAATATGCAGTATATGTAACGCTACTATATGAACATGTTGCCCGGAACGAAGCAAAACCATCAACGGCAGAATTATTAACAGTTAATTGAGAACCATTTACTGTATATTTACCTGTTGTTGTAGATAATGTAGTATAAGCACCATCTTGCCATTTAGCCCATGTCCAATTAGTAGCAGAGGACGTTACATCTTGTGAACCGTCCATTAAACGACCTATAATTGTGATATCCTGTGATTCTCTACTTGTAAACACGTCACCACCAACAGTATATAATTCAAATAATTTAGCATTAACACCATTAGTTGCTGCCGTACTTCTTGTCCAACTATAATTTTGTGTAATTTGCTTACCTTCACATGTAAATGTAAGTGTTATTGAACCCGATGCCGCACCTACATTTGTAGAAGCAGGAATAGTATATTTTATATGTCCCACTGAAGATGCTGTTGCAGAAGAACTAGGATTAGAAGTTGCTGAAGTAGGATTATAAGAAACTCCTAATAAATTAGGTGGAGTTGAACTCCATGTACAAGCTACTTGAGTAGTTCCTTTATAACCAACAAAAGGTATATCAATAATCATTTGTGCCTGTGTTCTATTTGCACTCGTACAAGGAATTACATCAGCATAATTTCCCATAATTATATTAATTGCATCTTCTCCAGGATTACCATCGTTTCCTTGTTGACCTTTTGCACCATCAGATGTAAATACAATAGTTTGACTATCAAGTAAAGTAGTAAAACCACCACCTGCATACAATTCAACTGTCATATAGTTAGCATTAGAAAAAGCGGTTCCCATATTTGTTGAAGTAATTGTATAGCTTCCAGACTGTTCATCACTATTAGATTTATATATATTCGTTGAACCAGCTTTAATCCAAAAACGTCCTGAAGTATAAAGGGTTTTTGCTGCATCTCCTACCCGTTGATATGCTTTTATAACAACACTTGTAGGAGAATATGCGGCCGCGCCAGAAGTTGGTGTAGTTTTATTAATAGCAAGAGCACTACATTCTAATGAGTGTATAGTAGGTGATGTACCATTTTGTCCTGCTGTAACTTTTACTAAAGAAAATGTTTTAATAATATTACCATAGCCAGATTTTTGACAGGTAAAAGTAACACTACCAGTAGCACTTGTTAAACTAGTAACTGTAACAGATGCACCTGTTTGAGTAAAAACAACATTTGTTCCTGTTGCTAAAATACTCCAATTTGTAGTATCATCTACACCTCCATCATAGATAATAATTCTACTAGTAGCTTCATCGAAAGCTCCTGAAATTGGATTTCCATTTGCATCACATGGAATTCTTTGGTTTTCATTTGTAAGTACTGCACTTACCGCTTTATCACCAGGAGCACCATCACGTAATTTTGTAATTGAATGTATATCATATACATTTACATCATCAGTAGTAATTTTAATTGTTGCAACATCACTTACAAATACATTATCAGTAGATCTAACTGCGAGTGTTCCAGCTTTTAACTGATTTGTTGTAAGATTAGGATAATTTGCCCAAGTTCCTGCTGATGTTTTATATTGCCATGCTGAAATTGAAACATTATTTACAGTTGCAGTAAGAGTAATTGTTCCATTAGTAGTTAAAGTTCCATCTTTATCATATTTAA
>JAJBWD010000223.1:0-7409 GCA_032907345.1 Bacillota bacterium
ATATGAATGGATTACAGGAATATCATCATCCTTCTGCCAGTACTGATTTTCGCCAAGTGATTCCCCAGTGCCGCAGCGAAAATCCCTTATGGTAAGAAAATTTATGAAAAACAGCCCATCTTTCTTTAGTACACGTTTCATTTCATTAACTGATTTTAAAACATCATCTTTTGTCATATGAAATACTGAATTATATGAATAAACAAAGCTGAAGGTTTCATTTTTGAATCTTAACTTTCTCATATCCCCCTGTTCAATATTCAAATGTTGATTATTCTTTTCTGCATACTTCTCAGCTTTCTTTATCTGATCAGTACTAAATTCTATTCCTTGTGTTCTGAATCCATATTCATAAAATAAGCTTAAGGGCGGTAAATCTCCTCCTGCCCCGCAGTCCAGTACCGTCTTGTCCATATTTGATTCATTGCAATAAGCTAAAAACCTGTATAATGGTACCTGTTTAAATATTTCAGTCATATATTTTTACTCCTTTCTTATTTTATTTATATAATTTATAAATTTAATTTTAAAAAATCAGCTAAATGTTATTATAATGCAGAACTATGCCTTCTGGTTTAATCAGGTTTTTTCTTCTAAGCTACAGAATCACAATTATATGTAACATTTAATAAAATAATATATAAACGTTCCCTAATGCTGTATTTGAATATTATTAAATAAAGATGAGGAAAAAAGAGATGAGCAGCAAATTTAAAAAATTGCAGTCACGCCTATTAATTCCTGTTTCTTTACTATTAATGCTGGTTCTTCCGGTAAAGGCTTTTGCAGCTGGACAATCTGAAGTAGTTACCAGAGTAAATACTACCAGCAAGGTTGTAGCACTTACCTTTGATGATGGCTCAGATGGCGGCAATATTTCAAAAATACTGCAGATTCTTTCCAACTATAATATAAAAGGTACTTTTTTTATAACCGGTGCAGCAGCAAATTCACATCCGGCCCTGATCAAAAATATAGCTGCACAAGGAAATCAAATAGGAAACCATTCTTATTCACATCCTTATTTTACTGAACTGTCTTACAGTAAGATGCAGGAGGAATTAAGCAAAACGGAAAACATCATCAAAAGTTTAACCGGTAAGTCTTCCAAACCGTTTTTCAGGCCTCCTTACGGTGCATACAATTCTTCTGTTTTGCAGGCTGTAGGAGATGCAGGCTTCAGTAAAACAATAACATGGACAATGGATACTTTGGATTGGAAGGGAGTTTCAGCAAGTTCAATAGTTCAAAACGTTACCGGCAATATTTCACCTGGATCTATTATTTTAATGCATGCAGGCGCCGGAGCAGTTTATACTCCAAGTGCTCTTCCTGAGATAATTACAAAACTTAAAGCTATGGGATACAAATTTGTAACAATATCAGAACTTTTAACTTATACTTCATCAACATTTATTAAATATACTGTAAAAGCAGGTGATACTTTAACAAAGATTGCAATAGCTTATGGAGTTACAGTTCAGAGTATAGCAGCTGCTAATAATATTGCAAATGTAAACCTGATATATGTAGGACAGGTTTTGAATATTCCGGTTAAAACCAGCTCAACTGTCAAATATACTGTAAAATCAGGAGACACTTTAAATAAGATTGCAGCAATTTATGGAGTTTCAGTTCAGAGTATAGTAACTGCTAATAATATTACAAATCCAAATCTCATATATCCGGGGCAGATTTTGATTATTCCGCCAAAAACCAGTTCAATTATCAAATATACAATAAAAGCAGGAGATACTTTAAATAAGATTGCAGCAATTTATGGAGTTTCAGTTCAGAGTATAGTATCTGCCAATAATATTGCAAATCCAAATCTCGTATATCCGGGGCAGATTTTGATTATAAATAAGTAAGTTTAAAGAACAGGCCCTGTTATCTAAAGAAATGTGGATTTTATATAATTGGGCTATGTCACAACTACTGATTGTATTCAGTTCTTTTTTAGCAGGGCATTTATATGCTCTGCTAACCTGCGCAATGAGATGAATATGATTTTTTAGTTTATTTTAAAAGAAAATTACGTAACATTTTGATGTTAATTAGGGACGGTACGATATTTACTTAATTTGCAGATAATTAAAATTCTTTAGAACCGTCCCCACTTTTTTATTTAATTAATCACCTTTTTGATGCAATCAACATATAATGTTTGTATTGGAATAATATTCAGGAGTAGAAAAGATGAGCAAACTAAACCCTGAAAAACTTTCAGTGGAATTCAGGATTGGTGTTACTGCTTCAGCGCCTGTAATTCCAAGGCGCTATACTCTTACTCATGATGATATTACTTCCGAACTCTTTTTAACTATAGGATTAACATATGCTTTTGATAAAACAGGTGCTATGCGGGATGAAGTGCTTGGTGAATGGATCAAAACCAGAGATCAATACTTCTATCATGTATATTTACACGTAGATGGTAAATTTGGTCCAAAAGAAACAGCAGTGCGGAATTATATTTTCAGACGTGAACTGCCCCTTGCCCTGGAAGCTGTCAGATATGGTGACAGGGTATTTTTTAATATACACCCTGATCTAAATTATGTCCCAATAATAATTTACTTTATTTCTGAACATCCTAAGTTTAACAGTATAGAAAATTGGGGCACTTTTTCCGACTATGAGTCAGGAATAAGGCATATAGTTTCACAATCAAACACATTTAAAAAGAAATATCTGCTGGATATGAAAATAGGAGATGTAAATGGAGACGGCATACCAGACAAAGTATCTCTATATGGCAGCAAATCAGAGGGTTATGCCGATATTTTTGCTGACAATATTACTGCTGTAATTCAGGACGGACGTACAAATAGAATTAAAACCATTACTCCTGCATACAATTCCGGATACAATGCCGGATTATTTCTTGGAGACTTTACAAAGGATAAGGTCCAGGATATAAAAATAAGCATTGAATCAGGCGGAAGCGGCGGGTACGGATACTTCTATCTATATTCCTTCAAAAACAATAATCTTAAAGAAATATTCAATTTTGAAAAGTATAACCAGGAATATAAATATAAAGCAGACTATGCTGACCTCTATAAGATTGATGTGGGCAATGTTATGCTAAATAAGCTTTTTATATTAGATATAAGCTATAAAGGATATGATTATGTATCCCAATATTACGATGAAAATGGTAAGTTAAAAGACCCGATGCAGGGAGAAGTCCTTGCTTTAAGTACATTGGTTCCAATTGTAAGTGATGAAAAGATTAACGGTTATGACTTACTTGCATTTCAGCGTATTATTGGTACCTCAAACAGCGATACCTTAGGCTTTATGGAAAGCCTGCTCTCCTGGGATGGAGAAAAATTTGCTCCTTCAAGAACACTGGCTTCTGTAACTGGAACAAATTTAATTTCATTATATAACTATTAAGTTTGTTATTATCAATTCAATTCTCATAATCCTTATATTTTGTAAGGCACTCAGCCTAAATTACTGAGTGCCTTTTAACATTCCGCTGAAATTGTACATTATTTAAAAAAATTTAGAACCGTCCCCGTATCTTTTGAATATTATGGAATTAGGACAGAAGATAATAAAATTAACATACCCAAATCAAATAGATTAAAAGGAGGATTACAATTAATGACCAAAGATTATGACTATGATTATAAACAAAATTACTATGATACCTGTACAGAAGTAGAAACTGAATGTGGATGTATATGCGATCAAGAATGTGTAAATCCTGCTGTTATACCCTGCGGCGATGTTTTTGTTAAAATTCCGGTAGTACTTGCTGAAACAGAAGTAACAATACCAATTGAAGCTATTATTAAATTGGATAAAGATGCCATTGAGATAAAACGCATAAAAAAGAATGTATTCCTGACTCAATGCCGTTTGATTCCATTTTCAGATGACCATCATGATAAGGAAAAATGCACCGGATTTTTATCAATATCCGGTTTTATCAGGAAAAATATAGAGTATGCAACCAAATCCTGCACCAGCAAAGATAAAAATGTATGCGGAGATATAAGACACTGCACAGTTAAAGTTGACTTCCACTGCATAACAAAAGTTAAATTTTTCAGAGAACCTATCTTTTGCAAGACTCCGCCTACTGAAGAATTAGAATTCTTTACCGAAGATATTGAAAACAAAGATATTTGTGCAGAACCAATAATAGGCCATGACCCTTGTCTTCAGACTTTCACCTCAGCAGAAATATTTAATGAGGATACTTTCTGTGAATTAGAAAAAGCATGTATAACAGAAATTGATATTCACAAATGTGCGAAGCCATTAAAAGATAACTATTGTGAAAGCTCTTTAGAGCATGAATTTCAAAAATTTACCGAAAAAATAATTTTAAAATTAACATTAAAAGTATTACAAAAACAACAGGTAAGGCTTTGCTCACTTGGAAAACCTCCAAAATACCTTGAACCCTGCTGCGAGCCAACTATTAAAGCTCCTAAATGCCCTTCCTGCGAGGAAGAAGATTATCCCGGCCCAAAGCCGCCCCCTCCTCCAAGACCAGCCGTGTTATAAGGTTTATTAGGAGATTAATATCTAAAATTAAAAAGTTATTTTAGTTCAAATTTTAAGACCCAAAGCTTAATTTGAAAGGTTTTGGGTCTTTTTTAGGAGGATAGATTATGGGAAAAAGACATCATTCAAGTGAATATAAAATTTTCAGCAATGTTTACCTTTTAAAATTGTTTGGAGCATTTTTCTTAATGAACAGCTTATCAAATAAAAATTGCTGTAAAGAAATTGATATTGAGTCAAATCAGGTACATTTTGATGAAGAGAATTCAGAATATACGGAGGATAAGTCTTTTAACGATAATTTATTTATACCAGCAAATACGGATTCACTGATGGAAAGCTATAAAAAAGCTTTGGAAGGAGATTTAGAGATACCTGCGGATAAAAATTCTCAGGCGCAAAATGAACAGGATGATTTTAGAACTGAAGACTGCAGTGCCTCTGTTATATCAGAAATAATGCCACTCTGCCAGTCTTTCCCTCATTTTTCGGAGGCCGCAAAGGCGCCGGTCACAGTAAAAATTCCGGTGGTTCTGGCAGAATGCAGGACAGCTGTTAATATTGAGTCTTCTATTAAAATGCAAGATAATATATCAGAAATTAAAGGTTCAAGTAAGCATGTTTTTATAAACCAGTGTAAACTTGCTCCAAGTTTTGAAAACAGTAATCCTGATTCTTCCTTACTTTTCATAGATGGTTTTATAAGAAAGAATATTGAATACTGCTGCACGGAATCCTCAGATGCTGGTAATTTAAAACATACTATTGTTAAGATACCTTTTAAATGTGCTGTAAAAGTCAACTTTAATACCCCCCCTGTGTTTAAGCTTTCTGTCCCCCGGGAAGAATCAGAAATTACAGATATTGATATGATTAATAATAATTCCTGTAAAAATGATAAAGCTGAAGGAAATATTTCTGCACAAAGCCTGAAATCCACAGAAATATTAAATGAAAAAGTATTTTGTGAGTTAATAAGTGCTGAAATTAACGGAACTGAAATTCTCGAAATTAAAGAAGACAAAAACTCTCCCACAGAAAAAAACATGCCCTGTATTACTGAAAAAGGAGTATTAATTCTGACAATAGAACTGCTGCAAAAACAGCATGTGAAAATATCTTAAATTTCTTTATAAAGTCATAATAGTTTAATTCACTGCTCTCTTATGCTAACAAAATCCAGCCGACGCCGGATGTTTGTATAATATACATAATGTTTATACTAAGCTGCAATAACTATTCACATTCCGGACCCATTTTATAGATTACAGGGATTACACCATTTGACTGCCACTTAATGGTAAAAATCCATCATATTTTTACAGCTATTATTTTAGATATTCTTTAAAACATAAGACAGTTCACCGAAAATCTTTGCGCAGTTTTTTTGAAACAGCTGTTTATCCCAATCGTATTGATTCACAATTTCCTTATTATTTAATTAGCTATGGATAAACTTATTTTTTTTACCAAATTGAATCATTAGGAATAATCTTCATAAGACAAATATCATCACCCATTTTTATGCTTTTCAATAATTCCACCTCTACTATGCAGCCAAAAGCTTTTTCAAAAAGGACTTTACTATAACCTGTGGTACACTGACACCAGGTATTTGTCTCCAATTTATCTACGCTAGCCAGCATTGGACAAGGGCAAAATAAAAATTTTAGATAAAGTATGCCGTCCATGCAAAAGAGACCTGCCGCTTTCGCTTTATCTGAATTTGCAAATTCCTCCATATTTGATGCTGCAGATACTAACTCTTTTACAAATGATAATTTTTCATCCATACCATAACCACACTGGCAATCCATGCGGATCTGTTTTCTTGTTTCCTGATCGAATTTGTTTTCTAATCTGCCCATTGTGGATTTCACCCAGTCATCATTGTTTTCGCCTTTTGCAGTTTCATCATCACCATACACAATTTCTTCTGCAGTTTTGGAATCACTTTTATTTTTAACTGCCTCATAAATCAGATTTTCCTGTATTTTTCTTATGTCAAACATTCTTCAGCATCTCCTTTTTATCTTTTTTCTTCATGAAAATAGACTTTTTCTATATTAACTATCCTTTCCGGATAAATTCATTACAGAATAAAGTTTTTGTTATTACTTCTGAATTCTTGTATAAATCCATGATTACACTTCCATTATTTCTGTCTGTTTCCCCATAAATATTTTTAAGCCTGGCGCACTCTAATTAAATGTCTCATATAATCTGACAGTATTTATTATATGCTTCTCCCAGGTATATTTTGAAACCATTTCTTCCTGCTCTTTTATAATGCTGTTTCTTAAACTATGGCTGTATAATATATTTAAAACTGCATCTTTAATCCTGTCATTATCATTAGCATCCACTGACAGGCCTGCTCCCTGAAAAACTTCCCTGAAAAAGCTGACCTGGTTCCATATAACCGGAGTATTACAAGCCATAGCTTCAATGGATGAAAGGGGAAAGCCCTCATATTTTGATAAATTCAATGTGCATTTAGCTTTGCTGTATAAGTAAGGCATGTCATTATAATCTATGGGTCCTGTAAATATTACTGAGTCCTGCAGCTTTAATTCTTCTGTCATATTTTTAAGCTTTTCATAGTATGCCCTTCTCTTTCCCTGAACACTGCCGGCTATGAGAAGCTTTAAGTCCTTATGCTGAATTTTAACCTGAGCAAATGCTCTAATCAGATTTTCTAAATTTTTTCTAATGTGGATACTGCCGGAATAAAGAATATAGTCCCCCTCTGCCTTATACTTGCTCTTTAATATATTATCGCAGCTTTCCAGGCTTTTGGGCGTAAAAATTTTTGAGCATCCCGGGTAATTCACCAAAATATTTTTATCAGGAACATCAAAATAGTTTTTAAGCTGCTC
>JAJBWD010000224.1:0-3676 GCA_032907345.1 Bacillota bacterium
AGTATCTTTTGTGCCTGGAAGACTTAAAGCCACTACATCTGCTTTAGGCAAAAGAGTATCCAGGGCTTCAATTGTATATAATTCGTCTATATATTCCGGCTTAATTCCTCTAGTTCTTTTTATGCCAATTGTATAACTTCCAAGTGCCTTCATTTTTCTGGCAAATTCCCCTCCAATATCACCAAGTCCTACAACCAGTATAGTGCTTCCTTCGATGGAAGTAACATTTCCTTCATCCTTCCATACATGCTGCTTCTGATTTATATAATATAGATTCAGCTTTTTTTTAATTTCAAGCAGCAGGCCTAACATGTGCTCAGATATTGCAAGTCCATAAGCACCAGTTGCATTTGTAAGGTATGCGCCTTCAGGAATTACACCATCTTTACAGTATCCATCTGTACCTGCACTGTTTAATTGGAGCCATTTAAGTTTTTTGCTTCCTGCTATGTACTCCGGAGGAACATTTCCTATAATTATATCAGCACTTTTTACAATTTCTTCAGTAATTTCCTCATGTGTTTTAAAAATGTATTCAGCTTCAGGCATTATTGATTTGAGTTTTTCTTTTTGATTATCATTAAATGGAATTACAATTAAAATTTTCATCTAACATCACTCCCAAGTATCTATTATACTATAAAATAAGTAATCTAAATGGTCTATTATTTAACTTTTTTTAGCGTCCAGCTTCTCAAGTAAACATTTCCCTCCAGCAAAATTAAAAAATATATTGGCAGCAAACCAAGTACCCAGTATAATAGAATTAACGCATTAGGAAATTCTAAACTTATTTATGAAGGAGTTGAAGAAAAATTAATAATTTAAATTATTTTGATAACAGAGAAGACTGCAAAAAGTTTTTAGATAGTTTTGATTTTGAATATTTTATACCTTATTTTATTGATTGGGACGGTTATAACAGGTATACTGTTGAGCTTAATGAAGAATGCAGCAAGGTGGCATACTGCACTTTGGATTCTGTTGAAGACGGGTTAGTTAAAGATTCTTTTTATTTTTTTAATGTTGATAAACTTAAAGTAAAAAGCAAAGAAGGTGTTTTAACAGACACTTTTCAGCTTGCTGAGGCAGGAGAGGCCATAAGAAGATATGTAAAAGGAAGAAAGTATTTAGAAAAATAAGATTACAGTATATCCGATTTCTAAAAATCTATACTTATATAAATATTTAAGCAGATGCTCTTGATTCAGCACCTGCTTTCTTTATAAATAAATTAATTTATTATTTTTACTGTATTTGCAGCTTACAGTAAGATATTTCTGACAGGTATTAAAATGCATTTCAATTAAATGTGGAAAAGTTTTGAAACCCTCATTAATGTGAGCCTCCTGCGGACGTATGGGCTTAAGGCTAATGTGAGCTCTTTAATATCAGGTAAATTCAATTCCTGCATAGATGTGATGCAGCCTGCTCTTTTTAACTTTTCCTTCATTTCATCAGCTTTTGGAAGCTTCTTAAG
Organism: Bacillota bacterium; assembly: GCA_032907345.1. Classification (GTDB taxonomy): domain Bacteria; phylum Bacillota; class Clostridia; order Clostridiales; family Clostridiaceae; genus JAJBWD01. Next base: position 1,481 of record JAJBWD010000224.1, read on the forward strand.
TTCTACAGCGATATCCTGCAGTTTATCCTGTAAATTATTCAGGTTGATAAATTTTAATATGTTCTCCCCATTTTCCTCCAGGATGCTTTCATACAAGCCTTTTCTCCCAAAGGAATCTTTAAGAAGTGTTGTTTCGAATTCGGCATTTCCAGTTACCTGACATTTTCCATCTTCAATAGCTGCTAATATTTCTTCGTATTTTTCCAGACACAATATCAGACCTGCAGAAACCTTTTCACCATGTAATGCGTTAACAGGATCATTTATCACGCCCATTTCCCACAGGTGGGAGATATGATGTTCTGCACCGGATGCCGGTCTGGAATTTCCAATCATCTGCATTGCCAGACCGGAAAGAAGCAGTGCATACATCAGCTTTTCCATGCATTCTTCATTTCCTGATTTAATTTTATCCAGAATGCTCTCTACTTCTTTAACTGCTTCCATTTCCAGCTTATAGATTATTGGACAGAAATATTCACCAGTAATGATATGGGATATTTTCCAGTCTGCTAAGGCTGTGTACTTGCCCATTAAATCTGATATTCCAGATGCGGTGAGCCGGTAAGGTGCCTTACTGAAAATATCAGTATCAGCCAGTACATATATGGGTGCTTTTGCAGTAAAAGTTTTTTTCAGCCCATTCCATGTCATAGCAGCAACTGAAGATACGAATCCGTCTACACTAGCTGCCGTAGGTATAGAAATGAAAGGAATTCCCCTCTTAAAAGCAATGTATCTGGTTAAATCATGAATTGTCCCTGAACCAACAGCAATCAAGATGTCTGCCTGATCAGCTATCCTTTCAGATAAATATGCCACATTATGATTATCTGCATGTATCTCTTCTCCTGACAATTCGATGACCTTATTAATCTTAAAGTATTCATTAAGGGCTTCTTCTGCGGCCTTTTTAGTTTTTGAATCACAAATAAAAATTGGACATTTATATGGCTGTAAAATATCGCTCAGATATCTGCTGGCTTTAGGTTCAATATAGATACCCAAAGCAGAGATGGTATGGGTATGTCCACAGCTGCAATTACCTAAAAAACGTTCTAAATCTATCTTCATTATTTCCCTTTCTAACACAAATTCAACAGTTCTTTTATCTCACTGATAGCTAAATAACAGTCCGGAGTGCTGCCAAATCCATACTTTGCAAATATAAAAGGAATTCCGGCAAGTACCGTTGCCTCATAATCGCCCTGGGTATCTCCAATATATACTGCATCCTGCAGATTGTTTCTTTTTATAACAAGCATGATGTTTTCACCTTTATTCTTACCGGTATTTCCGAAACATTCATAATCCGTAATATACTTTTCAACCCCTGCCTTTTTCATAAATAATTCAATATAGCCGGACTGGCAGTTGCTGACTATGAACAAACCACATTTCTCTGAAAGTTTCCTAAGGGTTTCCTTAACATCCGGAAACAGCAGGTCATCCATATTTTCTTTCAAAGCATCATGCTCATATTTACAGCATTGATTCATTATCAACGCTCTTTTTGAGTCACTGGCATCATGGAACAAATCATCCGCTATTACTTCCATGGTCTTTCCAAACTCTTTTTTAAGCAAATCGGAGGTTATAACTGCAGCTGTTCCGCCAATCTCTGCAATTACTTTGTTCCAGGCTTTAGCTACAATTTCTGTTGTATCCCATAAGGTTCCATCAACATCAAATATTATATCTTTTATGATGAAAACCTCCTTTCTTAATAATTGTTTACCATTGTATAATATTAAATATTGCTCATAGGGTCAATACCTGGTGTGAAAAAATTACCATTGCAGGAACCGCATCAAAGTTTATTAGAAAAAGGTCTGCGTCATTTATATAGTAACGCAGACTTTTTGATTAATATGTGTTTTTTAACATAATATTATTTAATGCCCGGGGAACTTTTTGATATTTGTTCCGGTATTATTCACCTTGGCCTGAATATTAACCTTAACAGGAACATAAGGAAATATATCATCCCAGATCCCGCTGTAATGTTTATGCCAATCATTAGGATGCTGCCTGTAAAAAGTAAACCCAAAGCCAAATATATCAGAATTATACTGATGAACTTTATCCAGGGCTGCCGTAATATCTGAATTTATGCTCTTTTCTATTTCTTGTTCAACTTCATTAACTGCGTCAGGATTTAAATAGTCCACATCACTTCTGTAATGTTTTCTTAAG
>JAJBWD010000225.1:0-4981 GCA_032907345.1 Bacillota bacterium
AATATATCAGATAATATTCCGGAATTATTAAGTCCGGAGGAAGAAGATCTTATTGGGGAAATAGGAAATATATGCATGGGTTCAGCGGCAACAGCCCTATCCACAATGCTGAATCAGGCTGTTAATATTACTACGCCAAAGGTTAAAATTACAAGCTTAAAGTAATTAAAATCAACCTTTGAGACTCCCAATGTTGCTCTTGAGATTGAATATACCAGCGGAATAAAAGGGAAAAATCTTCTGGTCATGAAAATGAAAGATGCAGCTGTTATTGCAAATATCATGATGGGCGGCAATGGTGAAGCTGAAGATATCAATAAAATTACAGAACTTGAGCAAAGTGCTGTTTCTGAGGCTATGAACCAGATGATAGGGTCCTCCGCAACTGCTATGGCAACAATGTTTTCAAAACAGATAAACATAAGCCCTCCGGTATCCATGATTTGGGACGGTAATACGGAGCCTCTTATTAATGACATGGATGATGCAAATGAAATAGTTGTAGCTTCCTTCAGCCTTAAGATTGGAAATCTTGTTGACAGTGAAATAATGCAGGTTCTTCCCGTAGATACTGCTAAAAAAATTGTAGAGACTATGACATCCGGAAGTTCGAAGAAGGAAGAAAAAGTAGAAGCGGAAGAGAAAAAACAGGAAGAAAAACAGCCGGAAGTTAAGGTGGAAAAGGCAGAGTTTCAGCCTCTTACCGAAACAAGAACAGTATCCCAAAGCAGAAATATTGACCTGATAATGGATGTGCCCCTGGAAATAACCGCAGTTTTGGGAAGAACAAAAAAGAATATAAGAGATGTTCTGTCCTTTAGTACCGGATCCTTGATTCAGCTGGATAAGCTGGCAGATGAGCCGGTGGAAATACTGGTTAACGGCAAAAAGGTAGCTTATGGAGAGGTAGTCGTAGTTGATGAAAGCTTTGGTGTGAGGATAACCAGCATAGTAAGCGGCAAAGAGAGAGTAATGAATCTGGTTAAATAAGAAAAATGCATAATTATAAATTAAATTTTCTGATTAAAAAAGGGTGAACATTCGTTATTTTTACCTGAAAACCAGCCAAAATGAAATTATGCAATTCCTTGAATGATGAAATTGCAGGAAGAAATAAGGATAATATCTTTATTTCTTTTTTTATCTATAAACTTTTTTTAAATATATACGATATAATAACTGACATTAAAAAAGTTTCCAATAAGAAAATTACATAATTTTTTATTATATTGAAATTATTTCTAATTGAAATTATGCAATTTCCTTAAATTTAATAAGAAAAGGTGATATAAATGAAAATAAACAGTATAAACTCAATCTACAAAAACAATATGACACAGTCAGAAAATATAAATAAAAACATTAAGAAGGATAATTCCAATAAGGATACCATAAAAATATCTGATATGGCAAAGAAGATACATCAGATCTCCAGCGGAGACGACCTGGAGCAGAACAAAAAAATAGAAGAACTGAAAAAATCCATAAACAACAGAACATATAAGGTGGACACCCAAAAATTAGCTGAAAAAATATATCAGGCTTTAAAGGAGAGCAAAAATGAGTGATATAGTAATGATACTGCAGCATGAAGAAGTACTTTTAAACGATTTGCTTTCCCTTCTTGAAATTCAGCATAGGGCTATTGTGAAAAATGATATGGAGACCATGGAAAGCATAGTTGATAAACTCATTGAAATGGGAAAAGAGATAGAAAAGGCGGAAAATAAAAGAAAAAGCCTGCCTGGCGGAAACAGCATCAGAGAAGCAGCTTTTAATAATAAGGAACTGGATAATGAAATTCGTAATATCAGGAAAATAGTCAGCGAGCTTAATGTACAGAAAAAGACAAACGATCTGCTTTTAAGGCAGGGGATTAATTTTAACGATAAAGTGATTAACATATTAAGCCAAAAAAGAAGCAGCGTGGTTTATGGCAATAACGGGAAATTGGCCAGATAGGGGAATTTAAAGATTTGTAGAACAGGAGTGATAAAATGGCAGGATTATTTTCAACATTTAATATAGCAGTAAGAGGAATGTCGGTACAGCAAAAAGCTATTGACACAACATCACATAATATTGCAAACGCAAATACAGAGGGATTTTCCAGACAGAGGATAAATATAGAGACTACAAGACCTTTTACAGGCTTATCATACAGCCTGGGTACCGGAGCTGATGTTACTGAAGTTTTAAGAGTAAGAGACAGCTTCATGGATTATCAGATTAGAAATGAGATGAGTACTCAGGGACTTTATACAACAAGGGATTCATTTTTAAGCCAGGTGGAGAGTATATTTAATGAGCCCTCTGATACAGGCATATCTTCCCTTATGGGAAAGTTTTTTGATGCCTTTCAGGAGCTTTCAAAGCAGCCTCAGGACTCAAACGCCAGAACTGTTGCAGCAGAGCAGTCATCAGCACTTTGTGATTCTTTAAATCATGTATATAATCAGCTGACGAGCCTTAAGGGAAATGCCAGGGAAGCTATAGAGTCATCAATAATAGATGCAAATTCTACTTTAAGTCAGATAGATGACCTTAATAAGCAGATAATGAGTGCCAGCATTACAGGAAATTCACCAAATGACCTGATGGATAAAAGAGATCTTTTGATAGATCAGCTAAGCTCAAAATTTAATATTGTTGTAGAAAAGGGTAAATTTAACGGTGTGGATATAAAACCGGCAGACGGGCTTGGAATAAATAACACATATCTTATAAAAAGCAGTGATACTGATAATATAAAAAAATTGTCCTATATAGATTCAATTGAGCCATCAGGAGAGGAAGGCACTTATAATATAGTTTACTACAGATTCGGAGACAGAACCAATCCTGAAAACAGGCAGCAGCTTACAGTAAGCGGAATTGACTCAGAAGAAAAGCTAAATGAAATTGAAAGCACCAGGGTTCTTGTTTCAGATGCCAAAGGCTATGCAGTAAGTAAAAGCAATGAAAGCGAAACTTTAGAGGGAACCTGCTCATATCAGGATTTAGTTTTATTTAACCCTTCCAGCGGTGAGCTTAAGGGAAACATATCTGTAGAAAGCGATGTAGATGATTATATAAACGAAGTAAATAAGCTGGCGAAGACCTTAGCCTTTGCAGTTAACAGCATTCACAGCGGAATTACAACAGATGCTTACGTTCCTGATGATGCTTCCTATATTCCTAAAATGGACCATATGCCATTTTTTATAAACTCAGGAGCAGCAGAATATAACGAAAATAATGAGATGACAAATCTTGGTACTATTTTATCATCAGAGTCTGAAATAAATGCAGGAAACATTTCAGTAAATAAGCAGATATTATTTGATGTCATGAATATTAAAACAAGGACAAACGATGATAAATATGGCAGTGAGAAAGATAATAATATAGACGGAAATAAAGACGGAGAAAGAGCACTGGCTATTTCCAAGCTTAGAGATTCTTTAATCAGGCTTCAGGATATGGGAACTGCCATAAATTCAAGATATGATTTATTTGATGCATCAAAGGGCGGAAGTACTCTTTCAAATAATAATATGACAATATCAAATAATATAAATGGAGTAACCATGGACTCCTATTTCAAGGATATTATTGACAAGCTGGGGATTCAGGAACAGCAGGCTCAGAGAATTGTTAAGAATCAGGATTCACTTTTATCTTCTCTAAAGGAGTCAAAGGAATCGGTATCCGGAGTATCCATAGATGAAGAAGTAGCAAACATAGTTCAGTATCAGCACGCTTATCAGGCAAATGCAAAGGTAATTACAGTTATAGATGAGCTTTTAGACGTAGTAGTCAACGGACTTATCAAATAAAGGGAGGCTTTATTATGAGAATAACAAACAGTATGCTGGTAAACAGCTTTTTAAGTGATATGAAAACAAATCTTAATAATATGAAGTCAATTCAGTCAAAGATTACATCAGGAAAAGAAATAAGTAAGCCTTCTGATGATCCCTTTAAAGTTGCCAGAAGTATGCAGCTTAATTCAGCAATAAATGCAAATAAACAGTATAACCAGAATATAAAGGATATAGGAAATTACCTGGATGTCACAGATACAGCTTTAAATCAGGCTGAAAATGTACTTCAAAGGGTAAGAGAGCTTTTAGTTGCTGCCGGAAACGGAGCTTATGGAACGGAGGAAAAGACAGCTATAAAAAATGAAATACGCCAGAAACTTGCAGAACTTTCCCAATGCATGAATACAAATTTTGACGGCAGCTATGTTTTTGGAGGAAGTCGGGGGACTGACAAGCCCTTAAATGATGACTGCTCCTACTATATGCCGGTTGGTGCCACAGAACCTAATGTTGAAATTAATAAGATTAAAACAAAGCTTTCTGTGGAAATATCTCCCGGAGTTGAGATGGATTATAACGTTTCGGCTTCAGATGTAATGGAATTTACTAATGAAAATGGGAATAGTATCAGCGTTAAAGATCTTTTAGGTCAGATAGTAAACCACCTGGATGGAAGAACAGATGACGGAACTCCGGGTAATACGGATTCTGTTTCAGACATTGTTGGAAAAGATCTGCAGGGTATAACAGATTCAATAAACAACCTTCTGAAGGTAAGATCCCAGGTGGGAGCCAACCAAAACAGAATGGAAAGTGCTGAGGCTAAAAATGAAGATGAAAATTATAATTTAACAGATATACTGTCCTCAATTGAAGATATAGATATTACAGAGAAAATAATGGAGTACAGCACAATGCAGACGGTATACATGGCTTCACTCCAGACCAGTGCAAAAGTAATTCAGCCATCACTTTTAGACTATTTAAGGTAGGTGTTTGATCTTGAAATTATTAAGTAAATATCACGGCACCATAAATTATGAAGAAAAAGATATAATTAATTTTCCCTCAGGGATTCCGGGTTTTGAGAAATTAAAAAAGTTTATTATTTTCAATGTTGAAGGAAGCACAGAATTTTCCATACTTCACTCTATAGAAGATACACAGGTGGGGCT
>JAJBWD010000226.1:0-14221 GCA_032907345.1 Bacillota bacterium
ATGCAAAGGTGTACTTGAGAAACCTTTAATGGCCGGTAAATATGCTTTTAATACAGATGCAGGAAAAGTGGTTTTAGTTACTACAACCAATATTATATTGAAATGGAATAAATCTGAATCAGGAGATCATAAATATGATGAGAACCTGACAGAGGTAGATATTATAACGAAGGATGCATTTGAGCCATCACTTCCATTGTCCGTTGTTATGCATATAGACTACAAGCAGGCGCCTTGGGTAATACAAAGATTTGGAGACATAAACATGCTGGTTAATCAGTCTCTGGATCCATTAGTAAGTGCATACTTTAAAGATGTAGCTCAGACAAAGACATTAATTGAATTGATTCAGGAAAGAAGTTCAATCCGTGAGAGAGCTGTCATGGAAATGAAGGATAAATTCCAAAAGTATAATCTGCAGCTGGAGGAAGTACTTATAGGAACGCCTAAGACATCTACCGGAGACATCCAAATTGAAAATATATTGACTCAGCTTCGTGAAAGACAGATTGCTGAAGAGAAAAAGATTACCTATCAAAAGCAGCAGTCTGCAGCAGAAAGCGAAAAATCACTTAGAGAAGCACAGGCTACAGCAGAACAGCAAAGCTTCCTTACAAAGTCTAAAATACAGATTGAGATTGAAGGAAACAGCGGAGCAGCTCTTGCCAGCAAGGCAGAGCAGGAAGCTAACCAGATTATCGCCCTGGCAAAGGCTAATGCAGCTAAAATCACACTGGAAGGTGAAGCAGAAGCTTCCAAGGAATCTAATGTGGGTTTAGCAAAGGCACAGGCCATTGATGCACAGGTTAAAGCATATGGCGGAGCAGAATACAGGGTTATCCAGGAAATTGCGGATAAGCTGACTGATGCCATTAAAAACTCAAAAGTTGACATTGTACCTAAAACAGTTGTTAATATGGGCGGAGGAAAAGAAGATGGAGGCAGCTCCAATACAATATTAGATGCTCTTCTGAAATTTATAACCTTAGATAAGCTGGGAGTTTCACTTAAACAAAATTCAGAAACATCAGCTGATGAAGAGAAAGAGGATAAAGATGAGCTGGCCTTTGACAGTGAGAAAAATGAAATAAATGCAAAGCCGGCTGCTACTGAAAAATCAGAATAAATAAATAAAAGTGAGGGAAACCTCACTTTTATCTTTGTATTAATTTACTCCAACCTGTGACCAGGCATTAGCTACCGCATTAGCTTCAGCACTACCATAAAGTTTTTGTGCAGACATTATTAGAGCGGATTTGGCTCCTGAAAAGTCTGTAGAGGATGTCATATTATAACATAATGCATCATAGTATATCTTTTCTGCTTTATCAATTCCTATAGTTGTAGAGGTAAGATAGCAGGCTTTATTTGGAATTCCGCAGTTTGTATGAACTCCGCCCCAGTCACCAGCCTGGGTATTTGGCAGATTTTTATAGCCGCTCATATTGTCAGGATCACCATACAGTGTTGGGTCAGCCATGCTTCTGAGAGCATCTCCTGGTTTTTTAGGTGTCCAGACATCTTCTCCGATAAGCCAGTCAAATTTAGCTGACTGAGCATAAGCTTCTACAAAGGATCCAAAGGTATCAGACATAGATTCGCTTAAAGCTCCGGACTGGTTTTCATATATCAGGTCTGCCTCGAAACTATCTACTCCATGGGTCATTTCATGGGCGATTACATCCAGGCTTCCGGATAATGCCAGTGAATTAAGATTGTCTCCGTCCCCATATACCATCTGCGCTCCGTTCCAGAAAGCATTCACATAATTTCTTGAATAATGGACTGTAGATTTCATAGCCATATTGCTGCCGTTAATGCCGCTTCGTCCAAATTTATTATTATAATAGTCATAAACTACTCCTGCATAATAGTGGGCATCAACTGCTGCCGGATCATTTATAGTACTTGTCAGTGAATAAACTATAGCACCTGGAAGTCTTGTTCTGTAGTTAGCTGAATAGGTTGTGATAACAGCGGGTCTGGTGCTGTCTACCATCTGATACTGTGATGTTGTTTTTTTACCTCCCGCTTTATAAGTCAGATTGAGAGCTTTTGTATCTCCAAGAACGCCTGTACCGGTTCCTGATTCATATTCTATTCTGTTATATTTTTTAACTATGCTGCCGTTTTCAGCATTAACATAAATATACCAGTATCCAGGTTCAGGATAAATGAAGCTCAATTTAACTTCATAAACAGGAACATAGCCTGAACCGGTTTTATAAAGATAAAGCTTAGCTGAAGGTTCCTTGTCCAAAGCATCAAATTTAACCTGGGCTTCAGCTATTTCAACAGCTTTTGAAGCTTTAATAAATTTAGTCTTATCCGTTTTAGTTTTTCGGGCTTCCGGATTAAAGCTGCCGTTAACCGCATATATTTCTCCATTTTTATTAAAGTGAACAATATATTCGCTGCCGTATACAGGTATACCGTCAACTACCTGCTGGGTTTTTATATGCTTGTATCCTAAGCTGTCATACTTGGAAGTTAATTCAATAAATTCGCTTTCAGCCTTTTCAACTCCAAATTTAATTTTATTATCATTGAAAAACTTGTATACTCCATTCATGTCTTTAGTCAGTTTACCTGAAAGTTTTCCCTGGATGAAGTCCGGAGTTTTGCTGGCAGCTGCTGCCTTAGATCCTGGAATCAGAAATATAAGCAGAGAAATGACAGTAAGAATTGACAGGATTCTTTTCATAGATTTCCTCCTTAAATTTTTTAATAACTTAATGAAAAGATGGATAATTTTATAATATTTACCTATATAATATCTAATTACTAAACTTTTTTCAAGATAAAAATTCAAATGCCGGAAAATTCAGAAAAATAATGATTTTGTTTAAGTTTTCTTATGCCATTAAACATCCATTAATATTTATATTTTTTAACTTCCCACATATTCATTTTTAAACATATTTTGAATATCTTAATTATGAGAATATGTATAAGAAGGAAAAAGCTTTGACAATTTATGTTGTTAAACCTGGAGACAGTCTCTGGGCTATTGGTAAAAAATTTGGAGTAATGCCGGCTCATATAGCAGATGTAAACAAAATAAATGAGACTCAAAATTTAGTGGTAGGGCAGACTTTAATTATACCCTCAAGAGAAAGAGCATATGTTGTTAAACCGGGTGAAAGCATATGGTCTATTTCTAAAAAATTTGGAGTTTCGGTAAACAGTATTTTGGAAACAAATAATATCTCAGATGCATCTGCCATATATCCCGGGATGGTAATCAGAATTCCGGAAAAATCGAAAAATTATGGGTATATGGAGGTAAATGGATTTATCCAGCCCTCTAATCCGGAAAAAGAAAGGGCTGTACTTAATGAATCAGTACAGTATTTAACCTATGTAACACCCTTCAGTCATCATGTAAATGCTGACGGCAGTTTAACTCCTCTTAATGATGCTTTGATTCTTCAGATTGCAAAGGCTAACAAAACAGCACCCCTGGTTTCTGTTTCAAATATATCAGGAGATAATTTTGATACCAAGTTAATAAGCAGCATATTAAACAACGATGATTTGCAGCAGACTTTAATTACTAATATTCTGGATTTAATAAAGAGGACCGGAAGCTTAGGAGTAGTTGTAGACTTTGAACGAATTCCTCCTGAAGACAGGGAAAAGTACAATAATTTTCTTAGGAAACTTACGGCCAGGCTGCATCCTCAATATTTAGCGGCAACCGCTCTGGCTCCAAAAACTTCTGATGTTAAAACAGGATCCTGGCATGGCGCTCATGACTATAAAGCTCATGGGGAGATAGTGGATTTCGTAATAATAATGACTTATGAATGGGGCTGGTCAGGGGGACCGCCTATGGCTGTTGCACCGCTTAATGAAGTAAGAAAGGTAATAAACTATGCAGTATCGGTCATACCTCCTAAAAAGATAATGATGGGCATACCTCTTTATGGCTATGATTGGACACTGCCTTATACTCCAAAAGGAGAATTTGCTGAAGCTATTGGAAATCAGGCAGCAATAGACAGAGCGGGAAAATACAAAACAGTAATTAAATATGATGAAAAATCAGAATCCCCACATTACGGATATTTTGATGAAAACGGAAAAGAACATGTAGTCTGGTTTGAAGATGCCAGAAGCGTGGAGGCAAAATATAAGCTGGCTTCTCAGTATGGTCTCCGTGGTGTCAGCTATTGGTCTTTAGCACAGCCTTTCCCGCAAAACTGGCAGGTTCTTGACAATATGTTTAAGATAGTTAAATTGTTATAAAAATTAAGCTTCAGCTGAGTAATCAACTGAAGCTTTTTGATGTTATAAATTACAGTAATTCTTCTGCCGGTTTATATTCCAGCCCCAGGGAATCAGCCACTGCCTTATAGGTTATATATCCTTTATATGTATTTAAACCTTTATATAAAGCTTCATCCTCTTTTAAAGCTTTTTCAGCTCCCTTATCTGCTAAAGCAATAAGGTATGGAAGTGTGGAGCCTGTTAGTGCATAGGTTGAAGTTTTAGGAACAGCTCCCGGCATATTTGCTACAGAGTAGTGGATAACTCCGTATTTTTCATAGCAGGGATTATCATGAGTTGTAACCTTGTCTATTGTTTCAACTGATCCTCCCTGATCTATGGCAACATCAACTATTACTGACCCTTTTTTCATGGATTTAACCATTTCATCAGTAACTATTTTTGGAGCCTTTGCTCCAGCAACAAGTACAGCGCCAATCAGCAGGTCAGCTTTTCTGCACATATCAGCCACATTATATTCGTTGCATACTAAAGTAGATACTCTTCCTCCGAATATGTCATCAATGTAGGAAAGCCTGCTTTTATTAATATCAAGTATGGTAACTCTTGCACCTAAGCCCACGGCCATCTTGGCAGCATTTAATCCAACCATGCCTCCCCCTATAATTACAACCTCTGCAGGAAGAACTCCTGTAACTCCTCCCAGCAGCATTCCGCAGCCTCCGTTATATTTCTGCATCATATAAGCACCTACTTGAATAGACATTCTGCCGGCTACTTCGCTCATAGGTGTTAAGAGAGGAAGACTGCCATTCTTGGGCTGAACAGTTTCATAGGCAATTCCAGTAATTTTTTTACTTAAAAGAGCTTTTGTCAATGATGGATTTGGAGCTAAATGCAGGTAGGTGAAAAGAGTCTGTCCTTCTTTAAAAAGGTTATATTCTGATTCGAGAGGTTCCTTTACTTTAACTATTATATCTGAGCTTTTAAATATATCTGTATTTTTATCAAAAATTTCAGCACCCGCCGCTGCAAAATCACTATCCTTGATACCGCTGCCGATACCGGCTGATTTTTCTATAATTACCTTATGGCCTTTTGTTACCAGGGCATGGACGCCGGCCGGAGTGATTGCAACTCTGTTCTCATTATTTTTTATTTCTTTTGGTATTCCAATTATCATACTTAATCCTCCCAATTATTTCTTAGTTTTTTCCCGTATTCCTATGGAATAACTGTTTTTTATGGTAGACAGGGTAACAGTGGTTTTTGTCTTCATTACACCGGGGACCAGCTTAATTTTATCCAGTATTACCTCTAAAGTTTCTGTATTTTCAGTTGTTATCTTTAAAGAATAATCAAAATCTCCGGCTAAATAGTGGCATTCAATTATCTCATCTTCGTTTTTCACAAATTCAACAAATCTGTCTGCAAATTTAGGATTATCAAGGCTTACCCACATAATTGCAGTTAAAGATTTATTAAGCTTTTTAGCATTTAATATTATAGTATATTTTTCAATTACTCCTGAGGAATCCAGTTTTTTTAATCTGTCACTTACTGCAGGTATTGAAAGATTAATTTTTCCGGATATTTCAGAAGCGGTTATTCTTGAATTAGACTGAAGAAGTTTAATTATTTTAATATCGATATTATCCATATGAACCTCGCACGATATGATTTATGGGTATTATATAATATAACTAAAAATATTTAAATATATAAGTGAAAAATACATAAATTATAATGAAATATTATAAAAATGATTAAAATAATAAGCCAAAAGATACGGGATGAAATGCTTATCCTTAAAATTTATGCTTATAATTATATGCATTTTCTGTTAACTAAGTATTAAATGGCAAAATCCTAAAAGTTCAATCTGCAATTTTTTGATTTACAAATTGCAGATTATAGTCTAAAATAATTCTAATTATTAGATCAGTATCAGCAAATGAGGAGGAGAAAAAATGAAGATTGAAACAAAGTGCCTGCATGAAGGTTACCATCCAAAAAATGGAGAGACAAATGTTCTTCCTATTTATCAGAGTACAACCTACAGATATGATTCCACGGATCATATAGGAGAGCTTTTTGATTTAACAGCAGAAGGACATATGTATTCAAGAATATCAAACCCTACAGTAGCAGCCGTAGAAGAAAAAATAGCAGCTTTGGAGGGCGGAGCAGGTGCCTTATGTACAACCTCCGGGCAGGCTGCTTCTATGATAAGCCTTCTTAATATATTAAAAGCAGGAGATCATTTTATCAGTGTATCTAAAATATATGGGGGAACCATAAACCTGTTTTCTGTAACTTTAAAAAGATTTGGAATTGAATGCAGCTTTGTAGATCCGGACGCATCGGAAGAAGTGCTGCAAAAAGAATTCAAACCAAATACAAAGGCTGTGTTTGGTGAAACTATTGCAAATCCGGCAATTTCAGTATTTGATATAGAAAAGTTTGCAAAATTAGCTCATAAAAACAATATACCTCTTATTGTGGACAATACCTTTGCCACCCCAATTCTCTGCAGACCTATTGAATTTGGAGCAGATATAGTAATTCACTCAACGACAAAATACATGGATGGCCATGCTGTTCAGGTTGGAGGAGTAATAGTAGACAGCGGCAACTTTAACTGGGCTAACGGAAAATTCCCTGAATTTACTGAGCCGGATGAATCCTATCATGGTGTTATTTATACAGAAAGCTTCGGAAAAGCTGCATATATAGTAAAAGCCAGGGTGCAGCTGATGAGAGACATGGGAGCATATCCTTCAGCCAATGCTGCCTTTCTTTTAAACCTGGGACTTGAAACACTGCCTGTAAGAATGGAAAGACACTGCAGAAACGCGGAAGCAGCCGCAGAATTTTTAAATAAATCTGAAAAGGTTGAATTTGTAAATTATCCTGCACTAAAAGGAAATGAATATCATGAGCTGGCTGAAAAATATCTGCCCAAGGGCTGCAGCGGAGTTATATCCTTTTCCATTAAAGGCAGCAGGGAAAATGCGGTGAAATTCATGGACAGTTTAAAGCTGGCTTCAAATGTTGTTCATGTAGCAGACATAAGGACCTGTGTGCTTCATCCTGCCAGCTCCACCCACAGGCAGCTGACAGATCCCCAGCTTTTAGCAGCAGGTATAACACCGGGGCTTATAAGGCTTTCTGTTGGTCTTGAAAATATTGAAGACATACTGGAGGATCTAAAGCAGGCTCTTAATAAAATATAAAATTGATGCAGCAGGAAAATCCTGCTGCTGTTTGTTTAGGAAACTTAATTATCTCCTAAATTTAACGCTGTTTTTAATGATTTCAGCTGCAGCCTCTGTATTATATTTAACTTCTGCGTTTAAACCCTTAAGAGTATGTTTATGACAAAAGTGAAAATTCATTTCAACAGTGTTAACTATATCATATTTAAAGTTAACAAAATTTTAATATTAAATTAGTTGCTTTATTTTATAAAATGCTTTATAGTTATTAAGTAGTAAATAGAAAGGAAGTGATATTACGGAAATAACAACTAAAGAAATTGATGAATGTCTTGAGCTTATTGGCTAAGATTTCTGTAATGTGACCTATGGGAGTTGTAAGTCTCCATGCAAAACACAGAACACAGAACAAGGTTAAATTCAGGCTATGCTTAATGTATAGTCTTTTTTTGTGTGGTAAACTAATTATATTTATGATAATCAATTAAAGAAAGTTAAATAACATACGATAAGTTATATGAACTGGAATTATTTATTTAAACTTAATTAAAAATTTTTGTATATATGCAGCATAAATAGGGGGTTAAAAGTTGGATATTTTTCTTATTTTAGGCATTATTATAGGCTTTTCAGCAGTAGTTGGAGGAATGTTATTAAAGGGAGCAAGTATTTCAGTATTAATGAACCCTGAAGCGGCCATGGTAATTTTTATTGGTACTTTTGCAGTAGTTATGAATTCTTTTCCCAAGAAGGAATTTCTTAATATACCTAAAGTAATCAAGTCTCTTTTTAGAGAAAAAGATAAAGAAGATCCCTGCAGCATTATTAATGAAATTGTGGAATTGGCCCAGGCATCCCGAAAGGATGGAATTCTGTCACTTGAAAGTGTTACACAAAATATGAAAAATAAATTTATGAGAAAAGGCCTGGAGATGGTTGTTGACGGTATAGAACAGGAAAAAATTGAAGAAATATTAAGCATTGAGATAGACAGCATGGAAGAAAGACACCGCAGCTGCGCTGCCATATTTTCAACAGCAGGCAGCTCTTCCCCTACACTAGGTGTCTTAGGAGCTGTTATAGGACTTATCGGCGCTCTTGGAAACTTAAATGATGTAGATAAACTTGGAGAAATGATAGCATCAGCATTCGTTGCAACCCTTTATGGAATTTTCTTCGGATATGTAATCTGCCATCCTTTTGCATCCAGGCTTAAAAGAAAATCTTATGATGAAATAAGTAATATGCACATTATTTTAGAAGGGGTACTTGCCATTCAGACAGGTGAGAACCCAAAGAATATTGAAAATAAACTGGCAGGTATGCTGGGACCTAAGGATAGAATGAGACTGAATAAATCATCCATGAAAAGTGAGGGAAAATAGGATGGTTAAGAAAAAAGTACATCACGATGAGGAAGCTGATGAAAAATGGCTACTTCCCTATTCGGACATGCTGACACTTCTATTGGCATTATTTATTGTTATGTTCGCCATGAGTGAGATAGATAAAGCAAAATTTCAGGAATTTAATCAAAAATTCGGCGTTATTTTCTCCGGAGGCAGCGGACTGCTTGAAAATGGGGGCAACTCAGTGGCTCCAAATACTTCAGTCGTTTCTGACAGCTCAGCTGAAGAAACCAACATGAACAAGATAAAGAAAACAATGGATAAGGAAATTGGGAACAGTGGTTATAAAGATAATGTTAAGGTTGTACTAAATGATGAAGGACTTCAAATTTCCATTCAGGATTTAGTGCTGTTTAATTCAGGAGATGCAGAAGTTTTAAAAGAAGTAACCCCATTGCTTTTAAAAATTTGCAAGACACTTTATGGATTAGATAATAATATTAAAATTGTAGGCCATACAGATAATGTACCGGTACATAATGAAAAATTTCGCTCTAATTGGGATTTAAGTGCTATACGTGCTATAAATGTTATGAATTTCATGGTTGATTCAGGAGGAATCAGTCCGGATAAAGTATCAATCGAAGCTTATGGTGAATACATGCCTAAATATGATAATTCAACAGCGGAAGGAAGAGCAAAAAACAGAAGAGTAGAGATTTACATAGTCCGTAAATACCCTATAACTAAAGATAACAATCAGACAAACAATAAAAAATAGATTTTTACAAAGCATTCAGTTTATTAGAATTGAATGCTTTTTTATGTGCACCGGGCAGGCAATTAACTAGGTGGTGAAAGCCCATTGTGAGGGGCTAACCGCCGGCTGAATAGAAAGTATCCATCGATAGGTGTGAACTGACGGTGTTGTAAGAGAGGCGAAACATTCTGATTGCCAGCCTCTGCTGGATTTTAGACTATATATTTTAGTTGAAATTTCCAAAATATTGACTTGGTATAAATAGAATGATAGTATTACTATTATAGTGATAGTATTACTATCAAATTAAATTAAGGAGAACCATATATGACTCTAAAAGAAAAAAGACAGGCAGAAAGAAATGAACTGCTGTTAAAAAGAAAAGAAAACATTCTAGAAGAGGCTCTTAATGAATTTTGCAGAAAAGGAATAGAAAATACCACCATAGCTGATGTAGCAAAAGCCTCTGAAGTAGGTGTAGCTTCCATGTACCGCTATTTTTCTACAAAAAGTGATCTGGTAATCGGTTGCGCATCTTTATTTTGGGAAAAGGAAGAAAGAATTTTTACTCCAGCTTTAATGACAGAAGAATATAAGATGTTGAAAGGAATAGAGCAGATTAGGGTTATTCTTCAGGTTTTTATAAAAGTTTTTGAGCAATATGGGGATTTTCTTAAATTTATTTATGAATTTGATACCTACATAAGAAAGGAAAAAATTGACCCGAATGGGTTAATGGAATATGAAAAGAGAATAATTAATATTAAACCAATTTTTGCTCAGGCTTTAGAAAAAGGACAGAAAGATCATACAATTAATTTGAAATACAACATTGATGAAACATATTTTACCATAACCCATCTTTTGCTTAGTCTTTCACAGAAGCTGGCAATATATGGTGATATCCTTGAAATGGATAAAGCAGTAGAACCAAAGAAGCAAATAGAAATAGCAGTGGATTTATTAATTAACTCTTTGAAGTCATAGAATAGCTAAAAATTTTAATATATATAAATGAAAGGGTGGAGCTATATGAAAAAATTATCATCAGGAAAAATGTGGTGCTTTGCTTTAGGTCAGCTGGGCTGGTCGATGCTTTCCGGAATTATTACAAACTGGCTTGTATATTTTTATCAGCCGGACCTGGCAGCTCAAAAAGCAGGGCAGACTTTTTTTATTCCACAGGGTTTGGTTATTTTAGGAGTAGCTACTATCATTGGCGTTATTACTGCATTTGGAAGGGTATTTGATGCATTTACGGACCCGTGGATTGCCTCACTATCTGACAGATGCAAATCCAAAGATGGAAGACGTATTCCGTTTTTAAAATGGTCTTCCATACCTCTGGCATTATCTGTATTCTTTGTATTTGTTTCCCCTGTAAATAAAATAAGCTGGATTAATGGTATTTTCCTATTTATTATGGTACTTATTTATTATTTAGCAATTACTGCATATGTTACACCATTTAATGCTCTTATTCCGGAACTTGGACACACCCAGAAAGAAAGACTTAACATATCCACAACAATTTCTTTAACATTTATCGTGGGAACTGCTTTTGCTTATATTTCACCGGTTATCTGGGGAATCATGGAACCATCCTTAGGCCGTATAACTGCAATGAGAGTTACTTTTGCAGGTCTGGCTTTAATTGCACTTATATTTTTGTTTGTACCAGTGTTTACTATTAAAGAAAAAGATTACGTTGAAGCAGAACCTGCTGAGGGAACAGCTTTGTCCTCTCTTGTGAAAACCTTTAGAAACAAAGATTTCAGAGTTTTTGTATGTTCAGATATTTCCTATTGGATTGCACTTACCATGTTTCAGACCGGGCTGCCGTTTTTTGTAACATCCCTGTTAAAGCTGCCTGAAACTATGACCACAATTTTCTTTGTAGCTATGACAGCGCTATCTTTAGTATTTTATATACCAATCAATATGCTTACCTCTAAATTTGGTAAGAAAAAAATGGTGCTGTTTGCATTTACCGGTTTCTCCATAGCATTTGCCTATACTGCCTTTTGTGGAGCACCCCTTGGTTTTAACCCAACGCTGCAGGGATTTATATTAGTATTATTAGCATCACTTCCTATGGCTATATTTGGAATTTTACCTCAGGCCATGGTGGCGGATGTAGCACAAAGCGATTTTATATTAACAAATGAAAACCGAGACGGAATGTTTTATGCTGCCCGTACATTTTCCTTTAAGCTGGGTCAGAGCGTATCCATGCTTATATTTACAGCTGTTGCTACCATAGGAACAGCTTCAGGAATGGGGTACCGTAT
Organism: Bacillota bacterium; assembly: GCA_032907345.1. Classification (GTDB taxonomy): domain Bacteria; phylum Bacillota; class Clostridia; order Clostridiales; family Clostridiaceae; genus JAJBWD01. The sequence goes on from JAJBWD010000226.1 coordinate 11,852, forward strand.
TGTTGCAGGATTAGCCACGATTTTATGTGCACTGGGAGGAATTATTTTAATATTCTTTAATGAAAATCATATTAATAAAATCATTAATCCTGGGGAGGTAAATAGTAATGAATAAATTTATTCCATTTAAACTGCCGCCAAATTTAGAGCTGGGCTGTGCCACTGCCGCAACCCAGATTGAGGGTGGAGATAAAAACAACTCCTGGTATGAATGGGCATCAAAGGAAGGAAGCATAAAAGGCGGTGGTTCACCGGTTCGGGCAAATAATCACTGGGAATTATATGAACAGGATATTAAGCTGATGAAGAATATGGGTATGCAGCATTATCGCATGGGAATTGAATGGAGCCGGATTGAGCCGGAAAAAGGAATCTTTGATGAAAAGGCTATGGAGCATTATGTAAATGAAATAAAACTTCTCCAAAGTTATAATATTCATCCATTAGTCACACTTCACCATTTTACAAACCCACTATGGTTTGAGAAAATGGGGGCTTTTGAAACAGAAGCCTGCGTTCCTATATTTAAAAATTTTGTAACTTACGTTACAGAACATTTAAAAGGTATATGCAATGATTATGTAACTATCAATGAACCTAATGTTTATGCAGTAAACGGGTATATATTCGGTTCCTGGACTCCGGGGGAAAAGTCATTTTTTACTGCTATGAGGGTTATGAAAAATCTTATGCTTTGTCATATAACTGCTTATAAAGAAATTCACAGAATCTACGGCTCTGAAAAAGTTATGGTGGGCTTTGCAAATCATCTCCGGGTCTTTGAAGCCTATAGTAATAATCCATTTTATAAGCTGGAAGCAAAAATTATGGGGTATTTATTTCAGGATGCCATAACTGGAGCCATGTCAACAGGAAAACTTTCATTCCCACTTGGCAGCGGAGCACCTTTAGGCACTGGAAAATTCTATGATTATATAGGAATTAATTATTATACAAGAAGCTCAATAAAACATTTTGGAGAACACGCTTTGAAGGATCGTGAAACCAATAATTTAGGCTGGGACATTTATCCTGAGGGCCTTAATATACTTTGCAGAGAGCAGTATGAAAAATATAAAGCACCCATTTGGATCACGGAAAACGGAACCTGTGACAAGGATGACAGTTTCAGAGCAGAGTATATTTATAACCATATAAAACAAATAGCTGACAGCGGCCTTCCTGTTGAAAGGTATTACCACTGGACTTTTATGGACAATTTTGAATGGGCTGAGGGGGAAACTGCTCCCTTTGGACTGGTTAAATGCGACTTCGAAACACAAGAAAGAACAATAAGAAAAAGCGGAGAATTCTATATGGAAATGATAAAAAATAAGCAGGTCAGCAGTGATATGATAACGCGTTATTTAGAAACTGAAAAAGGCGTACACTAAAATGTGCGCTTTTTGTTTTAGCATTATATGCTTTTGTTAAAAATAATGTTTAAGCTATACCATTTAGTGTTAAAAGCCCAAGACTCCTTCTGAAGCCTGCCTATTTCTAAGACTTTCCCATTCCCGGAGGGAAGACAGTATTATGCCCTCCATATTATTAAATACATTTTTAGTTTTAAAGAAGGCAGCATATTTTATAAGATTTTTAGAAGATACTCCCCTAAACATCTTAATCCAGAAAATAAAGTTGCCTAAATGTTTCCTTGATTTCTCTGTATTATAAAAGCCTGCTCTCTTATAATCATTTTTATCAGCAATTTTAATGTTTTTATATTTAAGAGGATACCTGAAAGGGTAGTTAGCTCTAAGACAGACAATACTTTTTTCATCAATTCTGTCAGATAAATCATATATTAAAGCTTTAACTTCTCTGTCACCTTTGAAAATATAGGAATCAAGCCTATTATCCCGTTGATATAAAAATGTAAATTTAACATTCTGGACTGTGCTCATTTCTTGTTCACTATTTAATTTGCGATATTTATCTATATATTTAAATTTTGTATGAATAAGTTCCAAAACACCATGATATCTATCCCCATTTTCTTCATTTAGTACTGTAAATATTTTATGCCTCCAGTAGAACAGTGAGGCGTAGCTGACACCCACCTTATCCTCTGCCTTTCTTAGAGATAAATCCTGTTTCATGGTTTCAATAAAGCTATCCCATTTATCCTTATAATGAGACCAACTGAGCAGAGTCTTTGTATATATGTTAAAGGTTCTTCTGCACTCTTTGCATCTGTACCTTTGCTTTCCGTTAAAAAAACCGAATTTATTTACTTCCCTGCTGCTGCAATGAGGACATACAGGGCCATTCCTGAATTTTAATTCTATTTGCTGCTGCATTGTGATATTCATATTTGCCTCCTGTAATTTATTACCTCTGTATTTGTGTGATAGTGAAAACAATATA
>JAJBWD010000227.1:0-19108 GCA_032907345.1 Bacillota bacterium
AAATTGAGCATTGGAAGGCAAATCAGCTGGATTTCTCATCTGTTTTATATAAGCCGGATATGCCCAAAAGGGTAAAACCTTACTGCACAATAGCACAGGATCATAAGCTGGAAGAACTGCTGGATTTTAAACTGATTCAGGTAGCTAAGGATTCTATTGATAATGGAAGGAAAGTTACTGCCAGCTTTGATATTAAAAATGTTAACAGATCTGTTGGTGCAATGCTCAGCGGAAAAATTGCAGAAAAATGTGGTGAAGAGGGCCTTCCTGAGGATACAATAACCTTTAACTTCTACGGTTCTGCAGGTCAAAGCTTTGGCGGATTTGCCATGAAAGGTTTATCACTCATATTAGAAGGAGAAGCTAATGACTATGTAGGTAAAGGCTTATCAGGAGGGAAAATAATAATAAAGACTCCGGAAGCTGCAACCTACAAACAGGATGAAAATGTAATTGCCGGCAACACTGTCCTATATGGAGCTACCTCCGGTGAAGTATACATCAATGGTTTGGCAGGAGAAAGATATGCTGTTAGAAACAGCGGCGCAGTTTCAGTAGTTGAGGGAGTTGGAGATAACTGCTGCGAGTATATGACAGACGGAGTAGTTGTAATATTAGGAAGTACCGGAAGAAACTTTGCTGCCGGCATGAGCGGAGGAATTGCCTATGTCCTTGATGAAAATGATTTATTCGAAGATAAGTGCAATAAAAGCATAGTAACTGTGAACAGCATAAAATCCGAAAAAGATTTTAAACTGCTTTATGATTTAATAAATAAACACTATGATTATACAGGCAGTAAAAAAGCGGAACTTATTCTTCAGGATTTTGAAAATTATAAACTTAAATTCAAAAAGGTAATCTCACCGGAATATGAAGCACTGACAAAATAATAAAAAAGTATGACTCACTTTTTAGTGAGCAGGTTTAGAGGTACATTTACAATAAAACAATACATTAGTAAAATTAAGTGTAATTTAATCAAAAAGACATCCTAATTAGATTTTAGGATGTCTTTTTATCTTACAAAACCTTTTATATTTTTTTATTTTATTATATATGGAAGGTAGTCATTATCAACACTTTCTAAAAGCTCTATGCCATTTGGGGTGACTTTATATTTCCAAAAACTCTTTATAAAAGTTCCATTTACTGTGATACCCCAATCCTTTGTAAGGGTAACTAAAAATGTGCGTTTCCCATATAATTCAACTTTAGTTGTAAATTTAACCTTTGCTGTTGAACCTGAAGGACCACCTATTGGCAATTCTTTGATTACCGTATAATTTGGGCTAATAGGAAAATCAGGATGATTTTTAACAGATACGGCAATTGCCTCTGTTTGGCTGAAGCTATCTAAATTATTATCTGATGCTTTGGGAGCATACTTATATCTTATAAAACTTGTAAGGAATACAAAGAGCAATACTATAAACAAATTAAATTTAAAAGTTTTCTTCATATATTCTCACCTCCATTTATTAGACGATAATTTATATAACAAAGTTTCCTTAACAATAAATGAAAGCCAAATATTTCAGTGAGCCTTTTGTGTCCAAAATATTAATTTCTTATATCTGATTTATTCACTTTTATCGTTGTGATATTATAAAATTGTATTAACACTATAAACCATCTGTTTATTGGAGGCCTATATGAGATCAGATAAGAAAAAAATAAATTTTTCTCATCCTGAAAATCCAAATTTTATATTGTCATATGTAAAAAAGTATAAGGGCAGATTTTTAGTTACTGCAGTTTCAGGAATAATTTTTAATTCGGCAATTGTTTTTGGCCCGATATTTCAGGGAAAACTATTAGATTCAGCTGTTTCTTCAAAGGGTTTAAATTCTATTATAATAACTGCTTTGGAGTTTATTTTAGTCACGCTGTCATTTCAGATTGCCAGGCTGTTTAAAAGGTATTATGTCCGTGATATGGCAAACAGAATAAGCGGCGATATGAGGACAAGCATATTGGAGTCAATACTAAATACAGCTTTAAATTCTTTAGAAAAACAGAAAATAGGGGATATGATGTCTACTGCCATAGGGGATGTGGATATCACTGTTGAAGCTATTAGAAAAACTATTACCGAAATATGGGATACAGGAGTTCTCATGGCCGCATACTTTATCGCTCTTCTTTTTTATGATTATAAACTAACTCTGATAGCTGCAGTCCCAATCCCTATTGTTATTATTTTTGCCCAAATGATGAGAAAATTGGTTCAGTCTAAATCAAAATTATCCAGGAAAGCTAACTCTAAAACTACAATTCAGGTACGAAAAATGATTTCAGAGATTAATATACTGAGACTTTATGGAAGAGAGGATGCAGAACTTAAAAGGTTTAAGGAAAGACTTAGAATTCAGGCTAAAAGTACAGCTATTTCAGAAGTCTTAAAAAATGGCCTGGCACCTTTATATTCTTCCTTTGCCCAAGCCGGAATTATTCTTGTAATCGCATATGGGGGAGATAAAGTTATTAATGGAAGCTGGTCTGTTGGAAGCTTTACAGCGTATATTACTATGTTTATAGCCTTGGCAGTAAGGACAACAACCGCCGCAAAAGTGTTTAATATCCAGCAGGGAGCTAAGGCTTCCTGGGAAAGAGTGAAATCTTTAATAAAGAATAGTGAAGAAATAAAATCACATTGTGCAAAAACACTAATTCCCAAGGAAATAAAAGTAGAAAATCTATCATTTAAATATAGAGCAGAGGATAAATTTGCCATAGAAAATATTTCTTTTACTGTTAAATCAGGAATGATAGTTGGAGTAACCGGTCCTGTAGGCTGTGGTAAAAGTACTTTAGCTCTTGCATTAACAGGATTATATGATTACAGCGGCAAAATATTTCTGGACAAAAAAGAGATCAGGGATTTACCCTATGAAAAAAGGTTATCCTCCATAACATATATGGGACATAATCCATTTTTGTTTTCAAACACCATAGAAAATAATATTACCTGGGATAATACAGATAAGGAAAAATTAAAAGAAGTAATAAATATTGCATCTCTAAAAAGAGATATTATTTCTTTCCCGGAAAATATTGAGACTCAGGTAGGTGAAAAGGGAAATAAGTTATCCGGAGGGCAAAAACAGAGGATATCCCTGGCCAGAGCCTTATATAAAGATGCTGATATAGTAATTTTAGATGATCCCTTCTCTGCAGTTGACATTGGAACGGAGGCTGAAATCATTGATAATCTTAGAGAAAAAGCAGATGGAAGGACTATATTTATCTTTTCACACAGGCTGGAAGCATTTAAATATACTGATTTGATATTAGTCTTAAATAAAGGTAAAATAGCTGAAAAAGGTACACATAAAGAGCTATTGGATTTAAACGGTATATACAGCATGATATATGATTCTCAGAAGTTTATTGGGGTGGATTTATGAAGAACAGAATAATAGAAAATTCTCTTAAGACAACTGTTAAAGAAAAACCTTTCAGTATTATTTTATTATTTATAGCAATTATATTAGGAATTTTTATGCAGCTGGTTCCTCCTCAGATTTTGAAAAATATAATAGATAATAACATATCAAAAGGAATTTACCAGGGTATATGGAAATTATCTTACTACTATCTGATTGCTGTTTTAATAAGCGGATTTGCTGATTTTATCAGGGAGTTTATGATGGCAGACATTGGGCAGGATATACTTCTGAATATAAGATATAATATGGGGAAAAAGCTGTCCTATCTTCCAATTTCATATTTTTCAAATAATCCTATAGGACAAGTTATCAGCAGGTTTACATCAGATGTAGATGCTGTTGGTTCTCTTTTTACATCAGGAATAATAGGAATGATAGCAGACAGCTTAAAGGCTGTTGGTATTATTGTTTCAATTTACCTTTTAAGTCCTGTTCTTTCATTATATGTTTTTTTATTAATTCCAATATTATATTTTATTGCAAAGTTTTTTAAAAATTCTACACTTAAAGCTCAAATAGAAACAAGAAAAGCAGTAGGAAATATAAATGGTTTTATTCAGGAGCTGTTTAATGGAATAAGGACCGTTAAGATATTTGGCATGGAGAAACATTTTATATCAGATTTTCAGCAGCCTTTAAATGAAAATATTAATGCAGTTCATAAGACAAGCATCTTTGATTCAGTTTTTCCCTGCCTGATGCAGATAATAAGGGCATTGATTATCAGTATTACTGTAATAATTGCAGCACCTAAAGGGCTTGGGGCTCTTGGAATATCTATTGGAGCTATTGCAGCGGTAATTGATTTAATATCAAGAATTTTAGCACCTATAGAATCCATAGCAATGGAATTCCAGACTATTCAGGAGGCTGTAGCAGGTGTTAAGAGAATACAGAGTTTTGCATCGGAAGATGAGGAAAAAAGATATAGTGATGATGCGGCAATAATAAAAAAATATGAAAACTTAAGTATATCAGTAAATAATGTTGCTTTTTCCTATAGTAAGGATGATGAAATTATTAAAAATATATCTTTTGCAGTAGAGCCAGGGCAAAAGACAGTGCTGGTTGGAAGAACAGGAGCGGGTAAAAGCACTATATTAAATCTTATAGCAGGACTTTATAAACCGGATGAAGGAAGTATAGAAATTGGAGGAATGGATCCTTTTAAAATGAACCCAAATATAAGAAGGCGCATAATGGGAATAGTACCGCAGTCCTTCCCGGTCTATGATGTATCTGTCAGGGACGCTGTTACCTTATATGATGAAACCATATCGGAGGAGCAGGTAGAAGAAGCAGCTAGAATTGTTGGGCTTCATGATGATATTATTAAGCTTCCAAATGGGTATAACACCATTATAGGTGAAGGTGAAACCGGATTATCCAATGGGCAGTATCAACTTCTGTCTCTTGCCTGTGCACTTGTCTTAAATCCTCCCATACTTCTTTTAGATGAGGTTACATCAGGACTGGACGGTGTCACTGAAGAAAGAGTATTTAAAGCTCTTAAGAATATATCTAAAGGCAGAACTATAATAACAATAAGTCACAGGGTATCAGGAATTATTGATGCGGATAAAGTAATCATTTTAGACAGCGGAAAGATAGTAGAGGAAGGGACCCCTATAGATTTAGCCGGGAAAAACGGATGGTATGCTAAATACAGCCAGATAGAGCAGCTTGGATGGAAGATATAAAAATATTTTAAAAAAATGCAGGATTGTTTGATATTTTCAGTCAAATAAGGTATACTATTAAAAAAGTTTGGGGGATTGAAAATGTATAAAATAGCTGTATTCAATAAGATATGTGAAGAGGGACTAGCCTTACTGCCGGAGGATGATTACAAACTGACGGCAGAGGACACAAATGAAGCAGAAGGTATTTTAGTAAGAAGTGCAAAACTGCATAATTTAGAAATGCCTGATTCAATAAGGGGGATTGCAAGAGCAGGAGCAGGTACAAATAATATTCCTGTTAGTGAGTGCTCAGAAAAGGGAATAGTTGTATTTAATACACCCGGTGCAAATGCTAATGCTGTTTCGGAACTTACATTATTAGGACTTCTTCTAAGTTCTAGAAAAGTATATGAAGGGATAGAATGGGCAAAAACCCTTCAGGGAGATGTAGAAAAGAAAGTTGAAAAGGGCAAGGAACAGTTCGCAGGCCCTGAATTGAAGGGTAAAACACTGGGCACTATAGGACTTGGTGCAATTGGGGTACTGGCTGCCAATTCAGGAATAAAATTAGGCATGAAGGTTATAGGATATGACCCATACATTTCTGTAAAAAATGCTATAGGGCTTTCCTGGGATATGAAATATGCTGAAAACATTGAAGAGCTTCTTGGAAAGGCTGATTATATAACCCTTCACCTGCCCCTTATTAAGGAAACTGCTGAATTTATAAATAAAGAAAAAATAGATAAAATGAAAGATGGAGTCAGATTACTTAATTTCTCCAGAGCAAGCCTGGTTAATGAGAATGATGTAATAAATGCCTTAGATGCAGGTAAAATTTCAAAATATGTAACTGATTTCCCTACAGAAAAAATGATAGAAAGTAAAAATGCAGTATGTTTGCCCCATTTAGGAGCATCAACTCCGGAAGCTGAGGAGAATTGTGCAATAATGGCAGTATCTCAGCTTAAGGACTTTTTAGAAAATGGAAATATAAGAAATTCAGTAAACCTTCCTGACTGCAGCCTGGGCAGAAATCCAGGGACTGTCAGAATAACTGTTATCAATAAAAATGTACCGAATATGATAGGTGCATTATCTGGAATCCTGGCAAAATACCATATAAATATTATTGAGATGGTAAATAAGAGCAGGGGGGATTTTGCTTATAATATTTTAGATGTCAGCGGCTTTGTTTCAGAAGAAATTTTAGATGAAATAAGACATATCCAAGGAATCTTAAGAGTTACATATCTGCCATAAAACTAAACAGTACTGGCATATATTCCGGAAGATACATGAAAAGTAATTTAGATGAATAAACATATTTTATACCTATTCCCGGGCTTTTTGAGCCTGGGAATAGTTTTTTAAAAGAAAAAGCTGCTTTACTATTTTTAAGTGTAACAGTGCCAATTTTTATAACCATAGTGTAAAAAATAATACAAATATAGAGGATATCAGCGAATAATGTCGAATGTTTGTAAATAGACTAAATTTCATTTATTAAGGAGTTTTGAAATGGATAATGGAAAAGAGGAAAAGAAAGTGAATATCAAAGAAAAGATGGATGATATGGATCAGTATGATAAGTCAAGAACTGAATCCTTCGGAAACATATCTCATGAATTTAAGACTCCTTTAAATGTAATAATTTCAGCTATTCAATTATTAGAACTGTACGCAGAAAATGGAACAATAATAGATCCGGAACTGAAACTGAACAAGTATTTAGGTACTATGAAGCAAAATGCTTTCAGGCTGCTTAAACTTTCTTATAATATGATTGACTTGTCAAAAATTGATTCCAACTATTATGACATAGATCTTCATAATTATGATTTAGCAGCAGTAGTCCAGGAAATCGTTAAATCTGTTGAAATATATGCAGAAACAAAAAATATCAACCTTGTATTTAATAAGGAAATAGACAGCATTGTAATGGCATTTGACATAGAAAAATTAGAAAGAATAGTTTTGAATCTATTATCTAATGCGTTAAAATTTACTAAACAAAATGGCATAGTTAAAGTAAATCTTTATAAAAAGGATAATTATGCATTCATATCTGTTAAAGATAGTGGAATTGGAATTGCAAAAGATAAACAGGAGATGGTTTTTGAAAGATTCAGGCAGGCTGACAGGTCCTTTGCCAGGAAAGGAGAGGGCAGCGGTATTGGATTGTCATTGGTAAAAGCTTTAGTTAATATGCATAACGGGGAGATAAATTTAGAAAGTGAGTATGGAGAGGGCAGTGAATTTACCGTTAAGCTTCCTATAAGTAAATTACAGGAGGATCTGCAGATAGATAATTACTCAATGTACAAGGAAAGCTTAATGGAAAGATTAAAAGTAGAGTTTTCGGATTTATAAGCTGTTTGGGGGTATAAAATGGATCAGGGTGATTATGTTAAAAAGGGTGAAAGTTCAGAAAAAATAAATAAGCATCAGGATGCCATAGAAAATTACAAAAAAGCATTGGATGCACTGGGATATGCTGAAAATGACAAATGCTTTAATCTAAATATAAAGCTGGGAGAGTTATATAGAAACAGCGGTGATATGGATAACTGTATAAGATATTTTGATATATCTTATAAAATTGCAGAAAAATTAGATAATATATATTTTAAAATCGATTCTCTTAATAAATTAGCAATAGAAAACTTTTTTAAAGGAGAGATAAATGACAGTTTAACTTATATAAATAAATCCAGTGATCTTCTTAAGAAAGTTGACTATACGGAAGGAAAATTAAACAATTTAATATACTGGTTATCTAAATATTTTTATGAAAATGAGATATACAAAGTTCGAGAAATTGGTAATTCTGCTCTTAAATTATGCGGAGATAATTATCCATATTACAAAGGTAAAATACTTAATATTCTAGCACAATCATTTACAGAAATTATAAATGCAAATGAACATTTACATTTATTAAACCTTGCTTTAGAAAATTTTGTTAAAGCTGGATTCACTCAAGGAATATTAGGTATAACAGGCAATATAGCATCCTTATACTCTGATAAATTTCAGGATGATGAAAAGTCACTTGAAGTTTACGCCGAATTAAGGGAAAAAGCGAAAAAAGAGAATTTTGATGAATTTCTTATTCTATCATATATCAACACAGGAGAAATAAGCTTAAGAAGTTTAAAATATAAAAATGCGTATTTATCATATAAAAATGGGCTTAAGGAAGCAAAAAAAGCAAAACTGGATCATATGAAGTTCTATGCATACATAGGTTTAGTAAATGTTTGTATTAAATTAGAAAAGTATTGTGAAGCTTATAAATATCTTAAATTAGCTGATGAAGAATTTTGTAATAACCCTGAGCAGGGACCAACAATATCCTTATATTACAAAGTCAGATCATTATTTTATTATAAATTAGGCGGCATAGAAGATGCTAAAAAAAATATTAAGTTATCATTACGGTTTCTAACTGTAGAATCAGTTATCAGATGGAATGTAGGATTAGTATACGAGTTTATAAAACTTAAAGATGCTAAAATTAAAACGGAGACAAATGAAGCATTAGAAGGCATAAAAGATTTGCTTATGAAATATAAAAATCAAGAACTGATTATGGATAATGTATATGATACAGTAATTCAGCTGATAGATAAGGGATATGAAGATGAAGCCAGCAGTTTCATGAAGCAGTATAAGAATTTAAAAGTAAAACCCACAATCAAACGCCTTTATATAGAAACTTATATTAAAGGGATTAATAATGAAGAAAATATTGATGAACTAAATGAACTTCAAAATTCAGCAGAAAAAAACGGCGGAAGTTTACTATGGAAGGTTTACTATCTGCTTGGTGATTTTTATAATAAAAGTAATAATATAAACACAGCTATAGAATATTATGGTAAGGCCGTTAAAGAGTTAAATAAGCTTATTGACAGTGTGCCGGAAGAATATAGGGATTCTTTCATTAAAGCATATAACCTGGATAAGATTAAAAATAAATTAATAGGAACATATAATACCTAAAACCATTTTCTTTTTTTAAATACTGCCAGCATTCCTATAACTATTGAAAGCATAATACCCCAAAGTACAAAATAGCCATATTTAAACTGCAGCTCAGGTATATACTGAAAATTCATGCCATAAACACCCACAATAAATGAAAGCGGAATAAATATAGTGGAAAATATTGTGAGTATTTTCATTACTTCATTCATTTTGTTGCTGATGCTGCTGAGATATATATCCAGCATATTTGATATAGTATCGAGAAAAAGCTGAATGGTATCATTAACTTCAATGAGGTGTTCGTAAATGTCTTTGATATATATGCTTAAATCCTTTGATATTAAAGAATAGTCCCCATGGTAAATATTGCTCAATACCTCTCTCAAGGGCCAGACTGATTTTTTCAGGTATATAAGTTCACTTTTTATGCTGTATATTTGTTTTAAAGTTCCCTTATCCGGACGCTCAACCAGTTCTTCTTCCAGATATTCAATTCTGTCTTCAAAATTCTCCAGTACTATGAAGTAATTATCAACAACTGCATCAATGATAGCATAACAAAGATAGTCCGGGCTTTTCTTTCTTATTGGTCCCTTGTCCATTCTGATCCTTTCTCTGATAGGATCAAAGACATCCCCGGGTTTCTCTTGAAAAGTCAGAACATAATTTCCGGACATAACTATGCTTATCTGCTCAGAAATAACCTTATTGCCTTTATCAGATAAATATATCATTTTTAATATGGTAAAGAACAGGTTATCAATTTCATCAACCTTAGGTCTTTTTGAAGTATTTAATATGTCTTCTAAAATAAGATGCTCTATGTTAAATATCTTTCCCAGCTTTTCTATAATTGAAATGTTGTTTAAGCCATATACATTAATCCAATGTATCCCGCTGTTATCATTAAAATTAATCTGATTTAAATCTTTAATTGATTTTTCCGTTATATGGTCCTGGGTATAATGAATATAGGAAATTTCCACATCAGTTATTTTGCTGTCTCCGACATAAATCAGGCTTCCAGGCTTTAGACCGGCTTTTCTTGAAATATTTTTAGTATTTCTCCGCATAGAGTTCCTCCTCATAATTACTTGTTAATATTAATTATATCACTAACATTTAAAAGTTGTTAAGGCTCACTAAAATTGATATAATAATACAAAAACTAGTTAGGGTGATATGTATGATAAAACAGCTGGAAATTCCCGGCATTGGATTAAGAAATATTAAAACAGCAGCAGCTGTTTTAATATGTTTGGCTATATTAAGGATGTTTAAAGATTATTCTCCCTTTTATGCCTGCATAGCAGCAGTGATAACTATGCAAAATTCTATGAATAACACTATTAAAGTTGGTTTTAACAGGATGATCGGTACCTTAATAGGAGCTGCAGTAGGTGCGGTTTTAACCTCCATATATGCTCACAGCCTGATCCTGACCAGTATAGGTATAGTAATTGTTATATTTCTTACCAACCTGTTTAAGAGGAGCGGTTCCTCCTCTATAGCCTGTATTGTATATTTGGCAATTATGGTAAATATTAAAAATACAACACCTCTGGAGTATAGTATATTCAGAGTCATAGAAACATTTTTAGGTATTATTGTGGCAGTATGCGTAAATTTGTCTATAGCCCATCCGGATAGGAGAAGAAATAAAGAACAGCAGGCTTAACTTTGAAATAAACTAATTTCATTGCTAAAGAATGGAGTTATTATTATAATTAATGAAGATTAAATAAAGATATGGAGGCGTCATATGAGAAAAGTAGTTTTTGCGGGAGGATGCTTTTGGGGAGTACAGGCATATTTTGATACAATAAAGGGTGTTGTTAAAACGCAGGCAGGCTATGCCAATGGAAATAAAGAAAATCCAAGTTATAAGGAAGTATGCTCTCACACTACAGGATTTGCAGAAGTATGCTGCGTAGAATACGATGAAAATAAAATAGAACTAAATAAGCTGCTGTCAGCATATTTTATAATAATAGACCCCACAGTATTAAACAGGCAGGGTCATGATATTGGAAGCCAATATAGAACAGGGATATATTATTATGATGAAAATGATTTTAACATTATTTCAAAGTTTATAGAAAGTCAGCAGAAAAAGTATAAAGAAAAGATAGTAACGGAAGCAGGTCCGGTTCAGAATTTTTATCCCGCAGAAGAATATCATCAAAAGTATCTGGAAAAAAATCCCGGTGGTTACTGTCATATTCCAAGAGAACTTATAAAAAACAGTTAAGGAAACTCCATGACTGATATATTTCCAGGTAAATTAAATAAACTGTCAGTATAAAGGTAATTTTACAAATTTCATAACTAGATGATTTTTGTGATATAATATACTAAAAGGAGGTAGGAATATGTTTAATGAAGAAAATTGTAGAAATTGTCTTGAGGACATAAAAGCTTCTATGACTCTGCCCCAGTTTAATTATGTAAGTGAAGAAAATAAAAGTATATTAGACCTGATTAAGGAATATAATAGACATATTGTTAACATTATAGGAGGTTATTTTTTTCCATCTGATAAGCTTATTAATGAACTAGATTATATTAAATCACTAAATAATGATTATATTGATACAAAAGATAAAGAGTATGCCTTTGAAAGTTATAAAGAAGCAGTTATTTCTTTATGCGAAATAATAGTTTATGGTGAACTGGAATTTGAAAAGGGAAATTACACTGTAGAGGATATTGAAAGGATTCAGGACGAAATAGCAGGATTTGACGAAGTTACCATGGACATAATCGAGGAAAATGATGAGCTTTATGAAAAGCTGGATGAAATGGAAGAAAAAGAGCATTATGCAGAGGCTGATAAAATAAGAGAAAAAATAGAAAAAAATGAGAATAACATAATTCAGGTCAGTTATAAGATTGATATAAAGGACTATGTTTTGAACAAGTTATTAGATATGGGTATGTAAAAATATTTGGAGGCATATCATGAATGAAAAGTTATCAAGAGAAACCATTGTTAAGACTTTATTGGAAGATAAAGATTTTGATATGGATGAATATGAGGATGTAATTCATCTGCTGATACAAAAGACTGTAACTAAAGATGTGAACAGCATTCATAGGGAAAATTTAACCTTTGGTGAAAAAATGGCAGATAAGCTGGCTGAGTTTGCAGGCAGCTGGAAATTTATTATTATTTTTTCCTCAACTCTTATAGTTTGGATACTTATAAATGCTTATTTTTTAAGCCATCCATTTGACCCATACCCATTTATTTTGCTTAATTTAGTTTTATCATGTATTGCGGCAGTTCAGGCCCCTCTTATTATGATGAGTCAGAACAGGCAGGAGCAAAAGGACAGAATCAGAGCTAAAAATGATTATAAAGTTAATTTGAAATCAGAATTAATAATAGAAGATCTTCATAAAAAGCTGGATACTTTGATTGAAAATCAAGAAAAAATACTAGAAAAGTTTAATTAATATGAAGATAAAATGATGAGGTAAAAATGAAGAATAAAATTGGGATATTATTAAATATCCTGTTTATATCAGGAATAATTTTAGCCGCCTATACAATAATAAAGGTATATTATCTGGATAAAAATAACTTATTACCGGGACTCTGCCCGGTAAATAGTAATAGAACCTTAATATTTATAAGCATAGGTGTTTTGTTTTTATATTATATACTCAGTGCAGTATATGATAAGAAAATTAAAAAATAATTTAAATTGAGTTTCTTAACTTCATTTCAGTACCTTTTATAATCCTTTTAATATTTGGCAGATGTTTAATTAAACTCATCAAACCTATAAGTATAGCTATTAATATGCAGTACATGCTGTAATGAAACCAGATTGTAGAGGCAGCAAAGGAGGATACTAAGGCCATTGTTCCCAGGGCAATATAATCAGTAATTAAGGTTACCAAAACTATGGCCAGTATACCGATTATAGCTATTTTTATATCAAGTACTAGTAAGGCACCTATCAAAGAAGCAGTTCCTTTTCCGCCTTTGAATTTCATATAAAATGGGAAATTGTGCCCTAGTATAATAAATATACAGTTTAAATACATCAGGAAAGTAAAATATCCGGTATCAGGAGAAGACGAAAACAGGTATCTTATAAACATGATTGATAAAACAGCTTTTAGTATATCAACCAGTGCTACAATGACTCCATATTTGAATCCAAATGCTATAACAGTATTTGATGCACCTGCATTTCCATATCCGTAGTCTCTTATATCCCCTTTTTTTAAGATTTTACCAAGTATATATGAAGTTTGAAATGAGCCGAATAAATATCCCATAATTGCAGTGATTAATATTTTTGACATATATCCTCCTTTAACTTTTTACTAAATTATATAATATTGTAAGCTTTTTTATGAATGTTATGACTGCATAACTTGGGTTTTTATGTATCTAATAAAACAAATAAATGTTAAAAGAAATAAGATAATTAAGGCTGTCCAATTTGGCAGCCTTAATTATTTGAAAATTTCATGATTTGTTAAATTTCAACTATCCAGCCCTCTGGCGCCGGGACATCACCAAATTGTATACCGATTAATGTATCATATAATTTTTTAGTGATAGGACCCACTTCTGTCTCAGAATGGAATACATGAAGCTTATCTTTATAGTATATCCCTCCTATTGGAGATATTACAGCTGCTGTGCCGCAGGCTCCGGCTTCCTTAAATTCATCTATTTCATCGATATATACATCTCTTTCTTCAACCTCCAGATGCAGATATTCCCTGGCGATGTAAAGAAGAGAATATTTAGTTATGCTTGGAAGTATGGAAGGGGATTTTGGAGTTATGAATTTGTTGTCTTTAGTGATTCCAAAGAAATTTGCAGCCCCTACTTCTTCGATTTTTGTATGGGTGGCCGGGTCTAAATAAATACTGTCAGCAAAGCCTTCTTTAACAGCTTTTTCATGAGAAAGCATGCTGGCTGCATAGTTTCCTCCTACCTTAGCACCGCCTGTTCCATTTGGTGCAGCTCTGTCATAGTCTGAAACATTAAAATTAACCGGAACCATTCCTCCTTTGAAATATGCACCTACAGGAGAGCAGAAAACAGAGAATATAAATTCAGGAGCAGGTTTAACGCCTAAGTTATCACCAACGCCTATAATGTAAGGCCTTAGATAAAGTGAACCAAAGGTGCCATAAGGCGGTATATATGATTCATTTGCTTTGACAACATCTATACATGTATTTACAAATTTTTCTTCTGGAAATTCAGGCATTAGTATTCTTCTGCAGCTGTTAATCATTCTCTTTGCATTTTGGTCTGGTCTGAAGAGCTGAACCTTACCGTCTTTTCTTCTATAGGCTTTCAAGCCTTCAAAACACTGCTGACCATAGTGAAGGGCGGTGGAGGCTTCACTCAAAGTAATTGTATTACTTTCTGTTAAACTTCCTTCATCCCATTTTCCATCCTTCCATTTTGATACATAGCGTAAATCAGTTTTCATATAAGAAAAACCTAACTTACTCCAATCAATATTTACATTTTTACTCATGTTATTATCGCCCCCAAGAAATTATTTTGTATAATGAATAAACTGCATAATTTAAATTTAATTTACTGCTGAATAAGTGCCCTATTATGCAATTTTCAAAATATTATATTAATATGATAGCATAATATCTTTTCTATATATATAATTTGCTGTTGCCGTTTCTTTAAATCAGCTTTATTTGAAATTGTATAATTCAAAAATTAGCTTTCTCAGCTAAAAAACGCTCTAAATTATTTATTTTTAAACTTAAAAACTGCCAAAATGTTATTATGCAATTTCCTTATTTAAACAAAAGTGCTGAAATTGTCATCAATTTCAACACTTTATTTTATATCCAGGGCATGTTTCACTTTTTCTTCTATTTCCTGTTCAGATAATAGGTTTTTTATTCCTATAATTTTAGTACTTGTACTACCATTGCCAAAGTCAAATATTAACCCCTGGGGAACAAATATAATATCAAATTCAACAGAGCGGGATTTTGCTTCACCTGCACTCATATGATGAATTTCAGCATTTATGTTTAAAGATTTAAGAACTTTTTCTATCTTCATTTTTATTATTTGGCTGGAACCTGCACCAAAGGCACATGCTGCTGCAACTTGTAACATATTGAAGACTCCTTTCCAGTATAATTAATATAAAAATATTATTAAAAATTACATTTTCTTGTTAATAATATTATATCAATTACTATTAATATATCAAGAAAAATTATGATACTGGCAATGCAATGATTTATTTTACATTTATGTGAAAAAAATATATAATGAATGAAATGATAAAAAAAATTTCAATTATCAGAAGGAAATAATATAAATTTGGAGAATATATCCATATTAAATTATTTTCTCTTGTAAAATCTTTCAGCAATTTTCTATATGTTTGGGGAGAGAAGTATGGTAGAAACATATAATATAACAGAAAAATATATAGATGATTTAATATCTAAATCCGTTGAATTAAGATGGAAGGATGCTACCAAGGCATTAAACTGTGCCCAAATGGCACTATCCTATTCAAAGGAGATAGATTATAAAAAGGGTGAAGCAGAATCATCATTTCATATAGGTAACTGTTATTGGGTTTTTGGAGATTTGGAAAAGGCTGTAATGTACCATCTTCAGGCTATTGATATACAAAAAAATTATACTGACAGGACAATAGAAGTTAGAGCTTTAAACTCCCTGGGAAACATATTCCTTGATATGAGAGATTACAAGAAAAGTCTTGATTACTATCTTAAGGCTTTCAATGGAGCTAAAAAAATTAACAATGAAAAGGTAGTAACTACCTGTCTGAATAATATAGGAGAAGTTTATAAAGAGCTTAAGGATTATAAGAAGGCACTTGAATATTATAAAGAAAGTGAAGTAATAGCAAAAAAATCAGAGGATAAAGACATAATATCTATTCTTTATTTGAATCAGGGTGAAATTAATTACTTTCTTGAAGAATATAGTACTGCCATTGATTATATGAATAAATCAAAAATAATAATGTATGAATTGGAAAATAACCATGCTGAAGGAGAATTATTTCATTATTTAGGTCTTTGTTATTATAAGCTGAATGATTATAAAAAAGCTTCAGAAAACTTTCTGCTGGGTATATTAAAAACAGAAATTATGAAGAACAGACTGGATGAAATAAACATAATAGTAGATTTTGTAGATTTCTTAAATAGCATTGGCTTTGAAAAAAAAGGTGAAAGGTGGCTTATTAAAGCTCTTAAAATATCTAAGGATATTAAAAATTATAAAAAGACAGCTGTTGTCTGCAGAAGCCTGATAAAATTGTACGAAAAATATAGTGATTATGAAAAGCTTCATATGCTTTATAAGCTTTATATTGAATGTACTGCTGAAATGGAAAAGGAAAATGACATAAAAAATCTGGAAATGGTAAAAATACTATTTAAAGTGGATAACAGTATCAGAGAAAAAGAAGAAATGGAGAAAAAGAACCGGGAGCTTATTGAAAAGGCAAACAGTTTAAAGGAATCTTACAGAAATATTAAAGTAATATCAGAGATAGGAAAGGATATTACCGGAACACTGGATTTTGAGGAGACTCTTACAAAGGTTTACCAAAAGATAAATCTGTTAGTTGATGCACATAATTTTGGTATTGCAACTTATGATGATCATACAAAGTGTATATGTTATGATCTTTTTATTGAGGATGGTAAAAGGATTAAGATTGAGGAAGCTTCAGCAGATAGTCCTAACAGTGTGGCAGCTTATTCCATTAGAAATAAACAGGTTATATTCAGCAATAATGTTGAAAATGATCTTCCTAAGTATATATCAGATTACAATTATATATATAAGTTTGGTAATCTGGGAATAAAATCCCTCATATATTGTCCCCTTATTATTGAAAACAAAGTAATGGGTGTTATGACAGTACAGAGTATCAGGGGAGATGCCTATAATGAGTTTAGTTTGGAATCTGTAAATGCCCTGGCATCATATATTGCAATAGCATTAAACAATGCAAAAAAATCAAATTCACTTAGGAAATTAAACAGAAAGCTGGAGACGCTTTCAAATTTAGACGGGCTTACAGGCATTCCTAACAGGAGAAGATTAAACTTTATCATAGATAAAGAATGGAATAGGGCAAGAAGAAAGAAAATTCCAATATCACTTATGATATTGGATATTGATAATTTCAAAGAGTATAATGACAACTATGGCCATTTAAAAGGAGACGATGTGATAAAAAAGACAGCTGAAATTATTAATAAAAACGTTAGAAGAAGCTCTGACTTTATTGCCAGATATGGCGGTGATGAATTCATAGTGCTGCTTCCGGAAACAAACATCGAAGAGGCTGCTAAATTTGCTGATATAATAAGAGATTCAATAAATTCAGCAAAAATTCTTCATGAGCATTCAGAAGTATCACATTTTCTATCTGCAACTATAGGAGTGGCATCTCTGATACCAGGAGAGCTAAACAGTGAAAATGATTTGCTGCTCAGAGCAGACAGAGCATTATATAAGGCAAAACAAAACGGAAGAAACAGAGTTGAAACTTATAAGGATATATGATGTATCCTTTTTCTTTTTTATTGGGAGATGATTTTATGTTATTTGATATAGTAAAACAGGGTAGATTATATTATGAAAATGATAAAAAAAGCAGGGATGAGATATTAGATATCAGTATTAAATCCTTTAGAAATATAATAAAGTATGCTTATAGAAAGAGTCCATTTTATAAGGAATATTATAGAAGTCATAATATAAAGTATAAAGATTTAGATGAAATCCTACCGGAGGATCTGCCGATAATAGATAAAAAAACAGTAAGGGATAATTTTTTTAAAATTCCAACAAAGATAATTGATAAGGAAAAATTTAAAACAGCTTTGGAAGAAGGAGATATGCTTCCTTCTTTTAATAATATTTACATAGTCCATACATCAGGAAGTACGGGAACTCCCTGCCCATTTCTGTACAGCAGGCAGGCCCTCACTGCTTTAGAGTCTAATTTTGCCAGATTATCGCTGACAGGTGAAAATAAGCTGTCATTAAAAGACTTTCCTATAAAAAGCTTATATATAGCTCCTGTGGGCAGCGGATATGCCTGTACAGCTCTTGCCCTGTTTGGAATGAAGCAGTATCACTGCAAAAATATATTAATAGATGCCAGGGTACCCCTGGAAGACTGGAAGGATAAAATTAAGGATTATTCCCCTCTATATTTGTCAGGATATCCATCCTGCATCAACCTTATTGCAAAACTTCAGCAAAATGGTGAAATAAATATTAAACCTAAAAAAATCATAACCGGTGGAGAGCCTCTCAGCAGAGAATACATTAAATATTTTAAGGACACCTTTAAAGCTGATATTGTAGATTATTATGGATGTACAGAATCCATATTAATAGGGGCTGGAGGCAGCTCTTACAATGGAATTTATCTGTTTGATGATATAAATTATATTGAGACAGATGAAAAGAATACACTGATAATAACTCCGTTTTATAATAAGCTGTTTCCGCTTATCAGGTATAAAACTAATGATATTGCTGAAAATCTTAAAAAAGAAGGCTATGGCAGTCTTCCTTATACTCATATAGACAGAATTTTAGGAAGAAAAGAAGATCTTATGTGGTTCATCAATGAAAATGGAAAAGAAGATTTCCTTCACCCATTATTTCTGGATGATTTGGAAGTTGTGGGACTATTAAAATATCAGTTTGTAAAAACCTCTGATAATTCATTTACATTAAATTGTATAATAACAGATCAAAATATAAAAAAAGAAATAGAAAAACAGCTTAATACTTTTCTAAGCTGTAAAAACATGAACAATATCAAATTTAAAATAAATCACGTAAATGAACTTTATAGAGCTCCTAAAAGCGGTAAGGTTAAGCTTCTTATAAATTGAGTCTCCCGTCAAACAGGGAGACTCAATTTATAATGTTTCTGAGTTTTCATTTTA
>JAJBWD010000228.1:0-2909 GCA_032907345.1 Bacillota bacterium
ACCAGAAGATTTTTCCCTTTTATTCCGCTGGTATATTCAATCTCAAGAGCAACATTGGGAGTCTCAAAGGTTGATTTTAATTCCTTTAAGCTTGTAATTTTAACCTTTGGCGTAGTAATATTAACAGCCTGATTCAGCATTGTGGATAGGGCTGTTGCCGCTGAACCCATGCATATATTCCCTATTTCCCCAATTAGATCTTCTTCCTCCGGACTTAATAATTCCGGAATATAATCTGATATATTTCCATTTAGAAGTGCATCTATCTCTTCCTGGGAAAGAAATCCATTACCCATCGTTCTCCACATCCTTATCGATTATTTCTATTATCTTTAGTCCCTTATATTTATTAACAGTTCCCGGAATACATTTCAGGAATGGCTTATTCTCAACAGTGGCTGTAATCGGTTCTCTGTAATTATTCGAAAGCTTAATTACATCTCCCTCATTTAGTTTCAGAAAATCATCTATCGTAATATTTGTCCTGCCCAGCTCTGCATTTAAAGTTACATCAACCAGGTTAAGATTTTCCAATACCTTATTTCTGGTCTCATTGTCGCTGTCATTTCTTTTACTTACGTACCTGTCTAAAACCAATTTATCAAGAAGCTTCTCTACACTGATATAGGGTATACATATGTTTATAAAAGAGGTACTCTCTGACATCTCCACTGAAAAAGTAATAAGTGCCACAGGCTCATTTGGGGCTAATGTCTGGTTTAATGCAGGATTAGTCTCCAAGCCCTCTATATATGGGGAAACTTTTAAAACGTCCTCCCAGGCCAGCTTCATATTGCTTACCAGTGATTCATTTATTTTAAAAATAATTCCCTTATCTATTTCAGTAAATTCTCTTATTTTGTAATTATTTCCTCCCATACCTCCCAGTAAAATATCAATGATCTTGAAGGCAAATCCCGGGTTCATCTCAAATAAAATATTTCCCTCTATGGGCGGCAGTTTAAACAGTGTCAGCACAGTAGGATTCGGTATGGATCTTATAAATTCCTCATAGGTTATCTGCTGAACAGACTCCACCTTAGCCTTAACATTTACGCGAAGCTGAGCTGTCAGGTAATTTGAAATTATCCTGGCATAATTTTCATGAACTATTTCTAAAGTCCTGATATGCTCCTTGGAAAATTTCTGAGGACTTTTAAAATCATATACTTTTACTTTCTGCTTTTCCTCTTTTGGAAGCTCCTCTTCGTTTATCTCTCCAGAAGACAAGGCAGATAAAAGTGCATCTATTTCATTTTGTGATAAGACCTCTGCCATAGTTCTCCCTCATTTCTGTTATAATGTGGCCTTTTTTACAGCTTCTAAAACTCTGTCCGGCTGAAAGGGCTTAACAATAAAATCTCTTGCCCCTGCTTTTATAGCATCCATAACCATAGACTGCTGGCCCATGGCACTGCACATGATTATCCTAGCCTGGCTGTCAAACTCCCTTATTGCCTTAACAGCTTCAATTCCGCTCATCTCAGGCATAGTTATGTCCATAGTAACCAGGTCAGGCCTTTCCTTTTTATAAAGTTCTACTGCCTTTGCCCCATTTGGCGCTTCCCCTATTACCAGATATCCATTCTTTTCCAAAATGTCCTTTATCATCATTCTCATGAAAGCAGCATCATCTGCTATTAATACCTTTATCATAATTTACCTCCACTAATTTGTTCCTAATTTTGATAATATTTTTTCTAATGAATTATCCGTCGGTATATAATAAAAATGCCCGTCTACCTTATTATCATCCACTAAAAATGATGTCTCTAAGTTTAAGATGTTTTCATCATACTGACCTGCCTCAATAAATGTAGTTGATAGTATAGCCGCCAGCATATCATATGAAAAAGCAGGTACAGAAGGCATTATCGTAAAATCGGTAAACCTTGAAATTGCATTAAGGTATGATCCTGTAATAATGTTTCCTACCTCTGAAACCGCTGACTGTCCATACTCAGTTAAAATATCATTGCCCATGAGCAGATTCTCTAAAAGCTTTTCCATTGAAGTCTTATCAGACATAAAAATTACGCTTCCGCCAATATCTCCAATTACCCTTACATGAACTGAAATTACTTCTTCCTCTGCTTCGTTCATGAGAAGAAGCTGATCCATGGATATTATGTTAATCTCAGGAACAGTCATGTCCGTCTTTTTTCCTACAAATTCAGAAAGTGAGGTGGCAGCATATCCAGCCCCGATATTAAAGAACTCTTTAATAGAATCTTTCTGTAATATAGTTAAATCCCTATAATCCAACTTTGCACCTCATTTCGTACATTATAATTTTATCCTCAAATTTAATTTAGTTCAAGTAATGATTTAAATTTCTTTAATTCCTGCTCCAACTATTTTAAGCCTGACAACTCCTGAATCAAGATCCAGAACCATTGTTCTTCCCTTTTCACCTCCAACTTCTATTGATATCACAGGTATTTTAAGTTCTCTTAGTTTACTCAGCACTGCCTCAGAGTTTCTTTCTCCAATGTTCATCATCATTGTTTTATCAGAGAATTTGAACATTGATGCTCCTCCGGCAATTTTAGCTCTCATATTAGCCCTTTTTACACCTAAAGTCTGCAGTTTATCAACTAAAATCGGAATGGAAAGATCTGCAAACTTGTGAGACTCCTTCACATCAGGTACCTGACTGCTGTCCGGCAGCATTATATGTGAAAGGCCTCCTATCCTTGTAATTGGATCGTATATTGCAATTCCTATACAAGAGCCAAGTCCAATTGTTGTTAAAATATCAGGAGATTTTGATATCTTCATATCTCCAATGCCCACAATCAAATTCATATATGCTCCTTAACTCTTTACTCTTTTTTTTGATTATCGTAAGGAAATGAAAAAACTGAACCCTAAAATATAATTTTACCATAAGATTTAAAAAATGAATG
>JAJBWD010000229.1:0-2571 GCA_032907345.1 Bacillota bacterium
CAAAGCGTTATGAGGAGGCAGTACTTAAAATGCATGTACCTCATGGGGAAATGAATTCGGTGGTTGAGACATATATGCATGTAAAAGAGGAAACTCTTGTGACCATAGCAAAGAATATGTTCCTGTTTATTTTGCAGGATGATTTTGCCTCAAAATTCAGAAAAATGCTTACAACTGAACAGTTCAGAAGCACCCAGGCAGGAGATGTATTTCAAAATTTCTTCATTGAGGCACCATTGGGCTTTCAAAATACTTTGTTTGGAAGCATGATTAAACAGGGTGCCTTTATAGAATGTGATCCTTACATCATGGCACTTCACTTTTATTCACCTATATTCTTTCTTTTAAATAAGTATGACCATAAGCCTGGCAAAATAGAGGAGGCACTTGATATTCTGGAGAAGCATGTAAAACAGTTTTCTGCAATCTATTCACCCCTGGGGCGGAAAAGTTTACCAATTATCCGTGATTGCTAAACCAACCTGATAGGTATATACCCCTGACCGATTAATTTACTTTTTGACCTTACGTCCTTTCTTGCAGCAGGAATGGGCTCATAGGGTATTGCTGTTGGTATATTTTGCTCGTATACGGTTAAGGTATCACTGTTTTTATCATCACAGCTTATGTATAACATAATATGTCCATCACCGCTTCCTTTATTTAAAAGTAAGGCATCCCCCGTTTTTAAATCATTCCAGGATATTTGCTGTATAGCTTTTCCGTCTATTTTAATATTATTTATCATGGCATTGTAAAGGGTATAGGTGGTCTGTCTGCTTATTCCCCAGGCTGCACTGACAAAACCGGAGCAGTCATTTCCGTAAATAACCTTGCTGTTATTAATTTTTGAAAGAAAATCCTCCGTGGACGTTACCTGATAAAAGTCCATGCTGTAGGGTATTCCATAAAAAGTCCTGCCTTTTATAAAAGTGTAGGAGGCTTTCTCACAGATCAAATTATAAGAGGGTGTCCATTTTACATTGACCATTGCCTCAGCTCTTTTAATAACTTCACTGCTGAAGGACTGAGTATTATTGGCAGCTGCATTTGTCTGAACAGAAGATCCTTCACTTTTGAATATTATATCTTTTTTATTCAGGGAAAAGGGTAGGGTAAGCTGCAGATCATTTAAACCTGCTTTATTCCATTCAGGCTTATAAGCAAGTGTTAGTAATATAATGGCAGCCAAGGACAGGACAATTAAAGCAAAAAGCTTTAATAAAAACTGTTTTATTTTTCTTAATAACATCTGCATATTTTCACCACTTTTAAATAGATATTTTATATATATTTATAAAATATGAAAAACATTCTTAAAAGCAGAAAAGTCTATTATGTAAACTCTATTTGTTTTTGATTTAATAAAACAGGAGAAGGCTTTTCGCTGAGGCTCTGTGAATAATATCTGGAGTTAATTTCTTTCTAATATCAAAACATGGTAAAATCAAATGTATAAATAATATTGTTAATACGTAATATTCATAATTGAAAGCATCTATTGAATTGAAAAGAGAGGATAAATAAATGTATTTTAGGGATTTTAGTTTTGACAATTTAACTACTGATAACCAAAGGAGATTTATTGAAGCGTTGTCGAAAAAATTAGAATACATGGACCCTCCCTTAATTGCTTTTGAAGAAGTTAAGATAACAGATGTATCAGATAAAGACGGGAAATATTTAAAAGTAATTATACCTCATAAGTTAAAAAAAGAATTTAATTTATGGATTGCGGTTTATGATAAAGAAGTAATTGTATTTTTTTCAGAAGCACATGAACATTTTGAACTATATGGTGAGAATGATGAATGGATTATTGATGCAGTTTACTTTGTTTCACATATATTGAGCGGAAAGGTTGAAATACATACTTTTTATAAAGGAAATAAAGTAATTAAAGTAAGGACATATTTTATTGATAACCCTAGAGAAAAAGAACTTCTATCTTCCTGCGGTCACCTAACCCTTATGTTGTTAAACCCTTTTGCCAGAGCAAGAGAAGAAACAGAAAGAGTATCATTTTTCCCTAATAATGTTAATGAATTCTTGTAGTATAAAACGAATTAACTTATAAAACATAAAGGAGGGGATAACTTTGAAAAGAAAAGTTTCATTAATAAAAATTATACTTGCAATAGTAATAATCATTTTATGTATATGTTCATTAATAGGTTATGCGGATAGCAAAGTGTTAATACCTTATATTCTTACCTTTTTAGGTATTATCCAAATATATAATGGTGTACACTTATATGAGGAAGATAGAAAAACAGAAGGTATACTTGCTATTATATCAAGTGTATTTATTTTTGGTGTTGTAATTAAAGTTTCTTTTTTCTTATAAAGTTTATAATTTAATTTAGTAATTAATGAACAGTATTCATAAATGTGGTCTTAGGAATTTATTATGAAGAGAGTGAAGTTATTATGAGTAGTTCAATTAAAGAAATTATCATAAAATTTGTTTTCGTGTTTTTGGTTCTTTTTATCATAGGATATTTCATAAAATCATTAGAACTTAGTATGATTAAATCATTAGCAATATCTTTTGGAATAGCATTGGTTGAC
>JAJBWD010000230.1:0-8278 GCA_032907345.1 Bacillota bacterium
ATTTTATAAAAGCAAATTTATGGTGTATAAAAAAATGATATTTGTTCCGCAATATTCTTATACTGTGTCTTCGTAAGATATGATGTACTAAAATAATTGAAAAATTAAAGGGGAAATAAAATGAATAAAATTAAAGGAATACTATTTGATTCAGGAAGGGTATTGAATTTTGCAGCTACAGGTGATTGGAGTTTCTCCCCAAACTTTTTTCAAATAGTAGGCAAAGATAAATTTTATAACATTCCAAAGGTAAAAAGAAAGGCAGCTTATAAAAAGGCTTGGGACTATATAAATTCAATTAAGTCCATGCGTACAATTGAAGAGGAATGGGAACATTTTTCGAAATTTTTTACGATTATAGCTGAAGAGTTACCTGAACTCGAAATTCATGAAGAAAAGAAAAAGCTTATAATAGATGATTTTGTTTATAATTTCGATAAGTATACTTTTTTTAAGGACGTGCTTGAGGTGATACCGAGATTAAGATGTAGTTACAAGTTGTGCGTTGTATCTGACGCTTGGCCTTCTTTAAGAGGTGTATTCAAAAAAGCTGGGCTTGATACATACTTTAATTCATTAATAATATCTTCTGAATTGGGTGTAACAAAACCAAATCCACAAATGTATAAAGCTGCTCTAAAGGAATTAGGATTAAATGAGGATGAGGTTATTTTTATTGATGATAATCCCAAAAATTGTGATGGAGCTTGTCAACTCGGAATAAAAACAATAATTTTAAATAGAGATTTATTTACAAGAGTTTATATTAGATTTGTTTTGAAAACTCGATTCAAAATAGTAAGGAATTTATATGAAATAGAAAAATTAATTTGAAAATAGGTTAGATTGTAAAAAATAGGAAAACCTTCCGTTTTGGAATAGCATCAATTTAGTTTGCCTCTTTCTTCTAAGATTCATCAATTGTGTTTGTGCGATTAATAAACTATTGTAAGAAATTGCATTATAATAAATAATTTTAAGTGCTATGGAGGATGATTCCATGGGGAAAATAGTAGCAATAGGGGGTGTAACACCACCTTCAACACTAGATTTAATTGATAAGGAAATTATTGAATTAACTAAAAAGAAAAACCCAGAAATATTATATATCCCAACAGCTGGTGGAGACGACCTTAGTTATTGTGATTTTTTTAAAAGTATCTATAAAGGAAAATTTGGCTGTAAGTTTGATACACTTTTTTTAGTTAGAGATACTCCAACAGAAGGTGAAATCCGAGAAAAGGTATTTACCTCGGATATTGTCTATGTTGAGGGAGGATCTATATTCAAATTAATGGATTACTTCAAGAAATTTAACATGGATAAAGTTCTTAAAGAAGCGTATAAAAGGGAAATAGTACTAGCAGGCAAAAGTGCAGGTGCACTTTGCTGGGGAAAATATTATTTTGAAAATGATAATACAAAAGACTTCGAAATTGATGAATTCAATAAAGGCATGGAGATTGAGTGCTTAAAGCTTTTGGATTTTACTATTTGTCCCCATTATAATCTTGAGGGATACAGTGAGAAACTGGAAGCGATGGTAAAGGCACATAGTGTAGTTGGAATTGCACTTGATAACAACTGTGCAATAGAGATTATAGATAATAATTACCGAATAATTGCAGCTAATGATAATGCTAATGCATATAAAGTATACCAAAATGGGACAAAGATAAATAAGGAAATGATTTTAAAAGACTGTATTTTTAGAAGTATAAATAAATTGCTGCAGGTATCAAAAAAATAGATAACGTCAACTAAGAACATTACTATTTATTCGACAAACGATAAAAATACTCACAAACACCTGCAATTATGAGCATGAGTCTCAATGTTCATTTATCACTCATTATTCTTAGTTTTGCGTTATTTAAACAATGGTTAAATATGGCATATTATAAGGGGGAGAAAGAACATGAATATTAATATTAAAGAACTATCAGAAGATTTATTTTTAACTACTGCTAAAATGATTACGGGTTTGATGAACTATCATAGAAAATTAAATAATGCTCCTAAAGAATATTGGCAGACAGATGAAGAATCCAAAGAAACTTTGCAGTATTGGAGAGAAGAAGGGACTGTTTACAATGTGTTTTTAAATAATGAACCAGTTGGATTTTTTTACGTAAGATTTGGTGGACAAAATGTAGCATGGCTAGAAGATATATTTATATTAGAGCAGTACAGGGGCAACGGAATTGGTAAATATGCTATACAAAAATTAGATGAATTAATGGCTGAAAGGAAAGTAGTTGCTATGTTTGTAGATGTCATACCTAGAAATACAAATGCCATAAAATTATACAAAGAATGTGGATTTGACCATTTAAACTTAATTCAGTTGAGAAAAAACTATGATAAAAAATTAGATAAAAATGATGATATAGAGTTATTAGGATTTAACTTTAAAAAATATTAGGGAATACTTTTTTTAAAGGCTGCATCAAGACTTTATGGCTGATCTAACTTTGTAATCAAAGAGGAATAAAGAATTTATATGATTTTAATTGGAGAAATAATGTATGAATAATAAAGATATATGGGAAATTGCTATGGAACAGTCAGCAATAGATTTAAACTGTTCAGCAGATGATTTCTTGAATAAAAGAAATACTGTTGTAATATCTAAACTAAATGAAGGAAGAAAAAAATGCTATAAAAAACCGCTGTTTTGTGGATTAGCGTATTATGGCGATGGAATAGTTGCTTCTGTAGATGAAAGAATAAAGGAGTTTGTAGAAAAATTTATCGGCAGGCATTCTGAATATAGGTGCTTTGATATGCCACAGTTAAACGTATTGAATAGAGAATTTAGCAAATATGGGAAATGTGTATGCTTTATTGCTGAATTTTTTCTTCCTGATGTAGAAAAACAAATTTTTATTAATAGTAATATTGAAGTAAAAATATTTTCTGAAGATGAAATTCCAACATTGTATAAAGATGATAGATTTCATATGGCATTAGGATATAACTGTGAAAGTGATAAGAAAGATGTGTTGGCAGCAGTTGGATATATAGACGGAAATATAGCAGGCGTTGCAGGTGCAAGCAATGACTGTAATACAATGTGGCAGATTGGTATTGATGTTTTACCGGAGTATAGACGATTAGGCGTAGCATCAACACTTACAAAGATTTTGACAGACGAAATTATTAAATGTGGAAAAGTACCATTTTATTGTACTGCATGGTCTAATATTGCATCAAAAAGTAATGCTGTTAAATGTGGATATAAAACTGCGTGGGTAGAAATGACAGCAATTGATACAGAGGATGCCATGAAAATGATAGGTGAATTAACGATATATAACCAATAAAAATAAGTAAGTTGAATTAGTCCGCTTTGTTCGTAATTGATACATCAATTTTATCTGCGAATATTAAACAATCGTATTTTGTTGTGAAGTACCCGCATTTAAAAGTATTATTGTACAGAGGTAACATATGAGAATCTTAATAGGACAACCTATTCATGAAAAAGAAATAATCCAACTTAAGAATGATATAAAAGTAAATAAAGGAATGGATATTATACTTTACTCAGAAGGATATCTTTCAAGTGAAAAAGTATTAGAAGATGCTTGTAACATTGCAAATGAAAGCAATGTTATGATAATTACATCCTATCGAAAAGACAACAAAGATAGAGCAGTAATAATAGGTAACACTGGAGAGAAAATTCTAGAAAGAGCCAAAACGGTAATCAAAATTTTAGATTGAAGAATCCTTGCATTTTATGACGAAGTTAAGTTTATATTTTTGAAGTTAGGGGGTAATTTATTTGATAGACAAACTAAAGTTTGAATTAATTATCTTTGATATGGATGGTTTAATGTTTGATACTGAAAAAATATCATTTATATCTTGGAGAGATGCGGCAGCACGATATGGTTACCAAATTGATGATGAGATATTTCGAAAAACTATAGGTGCAAATATAATCAGTACAAAAGACATATATTTCAAACATTTCGGAAGTAATTTTCCTGTTGAAGAAATAATAAGTGAAAGAGTTAGAATTTCAGAAGAGATTATAAGATTAAACGGTGTTCCTATAAAAAAAGGACTTTATGAGTTATTAGATTATTTGAGCCAAAGTAATATTAAAAAAGCTGTAGCAACATCTACAAGTAGAAAACGAGCATTGAATTTATTAAAACTGGCTGGTATTGATGGGGTATTTGATTATGTATTATGTGGAGACGAAATTGAAAAATCAAAACCAGACCCAGAAATATTTTTAAAAGTATCAGATAAGCTGGGGTGTTCTCCTAAAAAATGCTTAGTTTTAGAAGATTCAGAAGCTGGAATAGAAGCTGCCTACAAGGCTGGAATGTTTCCAATAATGATTCCTGATATGAAAGAGCCAAATGAATTAACACAGACATTAATTTTCAAAAAAATGTACAGCTTATTAGATGTAAAATATTTTTTAGAGGAGTTCTTTAATACACCATCCATAGCTTAAATTTTATGGGAGGATAATTATGTGTTTTGACAGACAATTTGCAATTATTATAGGAATTCCTATAGTAATAATTATTGAAATAGTGAGATTTATAAAGTGTAAAAAAAGTAAAATTAAATTTATTAATCTCAGAGAAATGGCTGTAATAATTTTTTCTGTTTATATAATAGGGTTAATTTCAGTTACCCTATTCCCGTTTGATACATATAGAAATGTTAAACCTACAGCTAATTTAGTACCGGTATTTAATACTATAAAGGATATTTCAGGAATACCGGCAGATATGAAAGGTTTTATGACTAAGATTTGGATTGTAAATATCTCAGGTAATTTATTTCTTTTAACACCTTTAGCAATATTAGTCCCTATAATTTTTAAAAAGTTTAGAAATATAAAACCGATAGTCTTACTATGCTTATTTGCATCTGTTTTAATAGAAACTCTTCAATATTTATCTATGCTTTTAGGAAATATAAGATCTGTAGACATTGATGATGTTATTTTAAATACATTAGGCTCAATAATAGGCTTTTACATATTTAATTATTTTCAAAAACTGGCGAATTTATCAGGATTTCGAAAGAAATTATAGGTTAAAACAGAAATTAGAGATTAGTGGGAGGTTGATTTGTATATCCCTATGGTAACTGAAAAAGCAAAATATTATTGGAACGAAAAGCAGAAACTTGTTGAGATATTTACGAAGCAATTGGAGGATGATATTACGGTTAATATGTAGTATCGAAAAAAGTTGGCAAATTTCATCTATGATTCATCAATTGAAAATTTATGATAATTAAACAATTGTAAAATATTATAGTGCGACTATATCAAAATTTTTAGGGGGAATTAATATGAAATTACAATTTAGAATGCCTACATTTAGTGATATTGAAGATGTTTTGACATGGAAATATGAGGGGGAATATTCTTTTTATGATAACAGTATTCAAAATGAAAAAATAGATATGATAAAAAGCTATATAGGTTCAGATAATGCTTTTTCAATCTATAATGAGCAGAATAAACTGGTTGGAAATTGTTCATTTTATTACATCGAAGAATTCTTTTGTGTAGGGTTACAGATGAGACCTGATATTACTGGAAAAGGTTTTGGTACCCAATTTGTGGAGTCAATAATTAACTTTGGTAGACAAAAATATGATTTGACTTGTATTGATTTAACTGTTGCAAAATTTAATAAAAGAGCGATTAGAATCTATGAGAAATTAGGGTTTAAAGTTGTTGAGGAATTTGTCAATACTATTAGAGGGTTAGACTATGATTTTATAGCTATGAGGTTAGAATTTACTAAATAGGAATGTTGGTAAAAATGTTTAAAAATAATTTTAAATAGAATTGAAGTCCAGTTGTGGTTTTGCTTAATCCTCTCAAAATTCGTATTTTTCTCAAAGCCTGCATCAAGACTTTATAGCTGTTATAACTTTGTAATGATGAAATATTATGAGGATGCTCAGCATAGAACGTTTAAATTACCTGATTGGTTTTTATAAACTGTGACAATAGATTATAAAGTTACAGTACGAATATTTTTGAAATTTAAAGGGATGTAAACATGGAAAGTAATAATAGTGGACAAGATATAAAAGAGCAATATAAAACAGCAGAAAAGCTTAATGCAAGAAGCAGACTCCATAGTTATAACATAAATAAGACGGATTGGAATAATTGGTGCTTTAATCAAATGCAAATTCCGCACAAAGCAAGAATACTGGAACTGGGGTGTGGCACCGGGGACTTCTGGCATAAAAATATACATTGTCTAAAAAGTGACTGGGACATTATTTTATCTGATTTTTCCAAGGGGATGCTGGAAAATACAAAGAATAGATTAGAAAAATCAGATTTTAACTTCAAATATGAAGAAATTGATGCACAAGAGATTCCATATGAAAATGAATACTTTGATGTAATTATTGCAAGACATATGCTTTACCTTATCCCTGATATTGAAAAAGCTTTATTAGAAATAAAAAGAGTCCTGACTGAATGCGGCATCTTTTATGCAACAACTAACTCACATGATTCTATGGCTGAATTAAATAAACTTGTAGAAGAATTTGATCCTAAATTGGAATTGAATAATAACGGAATGGGCGATAGATTTGACATGGAAGGCGGATATCTATTATTAAAAAAATATTTCGGTAAAGTTAAAATGGATGTCCTCCAAGGAAAAATAATAGTAAATGATGCAGAGCCAATAGTGGCTTATAAGGCTTCTACAATAAAAGGAAGTTCACTCCTTACAGGAGATAAAAAACAGCAGTTTGCCAAATTTGTAGAGGATTATATTAAAAAGAACGGAAGTATATCAATAACTACAAAATCCTGTATATTTAAAGCAGAAAAATGAATAAAGGGGAGTTGTGATATTATGAATTTTCCAACACATATTGTTTCTGTAGGCGGATTAATAGAAAATGATGAAGGAAAAATCTTGATGATTAAAAATCCGGACAGGGGATGGGAAATTCCAGGTGGACAAGTTGAAGTAGGCGAAACTCTTACTGATGCATTGAAAAGAGAGATAAAAGAAGAATCAGGAATAGATATAGAAATTGGTAATTTAGCTGCAGTTCATTCTAACATAGGAATTGGAGTTCAATATGATGGAGTCAGTCCCATACCTACAATTGTAAGTTTTGGATTTACAGGCAAAGCAGTGGCAGGTCAGCTTACAACCAGTGAAGAAAGCCTTGAAGTCAGCTGGTTCGAAAGAGAAAAAGTTTTAGATGTAATTAATGAAGAATTTACAAGAGATAAGGTAAAATGCATGTTGAAATATGATGGAAGGGTTACCTATGGTATATTTTCCCGCCATCCATATATTCTTTACGGAGAGCAATATATATAGTAATTGATTGAGTAAACCACTATAGAATTTGATTATATACTGGTAAAGAGCCAAGTCTTAAAATATTAAATTTAGTATACTAACATATGTTAAATTTTTGATTACAAATGTATTAATGGATAAAGTTATATCATACAAAGGAGATTGAAATGAAATACCGCTGTTTAATTTTAGATCATGATGATACTGTTGTTAAAAGTACACCGGATATCCATTACCCTTCCTTCATTGCAGCACTGAAAGTATTAAGACCTGATAGGCTGCCTTTAAGCCTTGAAGAGTTTGTTTCCTACTGCTTTAATCCGGGTTTTTCAGAGTTATGCAAAGATATTTTGAAATTCACCAGGGAGGAGCAGGAATATCAATATGAGGTATGGAAAAAATACACAAGAGAAAAGGTACCTGAATTTTATCCTGGCTTTGTTGAACTGATAAAAGAATATAAAAAATCAGGAGGACTAATCTGCGTAGTATCTCATTCAGAGAGTGAACAGATAGTCAGGGATTATATGTTAAACTGCGGGCTAACACCTGATTTAATATTTGGCT
Organism: Bacillota bacterium; assembly: GCA_032907345.1. GTDB lineage: Bacteria > Bacillota > Clostridia > Clostridiales > Clostridiaceae > JAJBWD01. The sequence goes on from JAJBWD010000230.1 coordinate 7,905, forward strand.
GGGAATTGGAAGAGGAAAAGAGGAAACCTAATTCCTATCCAATTCTGGAGATTATGAAAAGATTTAATTTGAAAACCAAAGAGATATTGTTAGTAGATGATTTAAAACCGGGACTGGATATGGCAAGGAGCTGTAATATAACATTTGTTGCTGCAGGATGGTCACATATAATACCAGAGATAAAAAATTATATGAAGATAAATTCAGATTATTATTTTACAACAGTCAGCTCATTAAAAAAGTTTATATTTAATGAAACAATATAAAGGCATAATAGAACGGAAACAAATTGAAGCTAAATAAACTAGGAATTTTGTGGAAGGATGATTTTCATGGACATAATGCTGAAAACAAGAATGAAAGACCATGTTGTG
>JAJBWD010000231.1:0-20181 GCA_032907345.1 Bacillota bacterium
CAGGTATTCAAAAAAAGCTTTAAAATTAAAAGAGGAATTTTATAATAAATTTATAAATATAACATAAAAAACCACACAAATCTGTGTGGTTTTTCTCATGGTGGAGGCGAGGGGACCTATTATCCATTATTACTAATAGTAGTGACTATATCTTGAGCTTAAACTTAAGCTCCCTGGCATGTTATAGAAGTAAAATTTAGTTTATTCCTTCTATCCTAGTACTTCATATCCTGAGACTTAGAAGTCTATAAGTCGATAAGTAGCTGTTTGGTTTCCCAACATACCACTCGGTATTGCCGCCGCCATTGCGATGCGGTTTCACCGATAAAGCCAGGTTTTCACTTATGAATCACTTCATAAGGCGACCCTTCTGAATCGAACCCCTGTCCGAAAACAGCTCTACAAAAGCATCTCCGAGTGCAGCTTTTGATTTAACATTCCCTCTGGTATACGCCCAAAAGCAGGCTTATACTTTTAGTAGCTTCATAAATCCCGTTCCTGTGTCAAAGCTTTCACAGGCTCGTTTCCCCACTATCGACGCCAGATTCCGGACCGTGGGACTCCCGGGCTGACGTTAGCAGACTAGGCTGCTAAAGCTAAATTATTGTTATCGTTTATTATTTTTCTCAGTTTTTAACGTAGCTCCGAGAACCTACGACTCGCTTCTTAAGTATCACTCATCCCCGTCGAAACCATTACGCCCCCATAGAGATAATAATAATTTGCTTATTTATAATAACTCATAAATGAAGTTATTGCAATGTAAATATTTATAAAAATTGTATTAGTATCTGCTGTCTTCCTTTAAATGTCTTTCTATAGATCTGTTTGCATCCTTCTCCAGCATAGAATCTCTTTTATCATAGAATTTCTTACCCTTAGCTGCTGCTATTGCTACCTTTACTCTTCCATTTTTAAGATATAAAGATAGGGGCACCAGAGTATATCCGCTTTGAGATACGTATCCCTCAAGTTTTCTTATCTCATTTTTATGAAGCAGAAGCCTTCTTTCCCGGAGTGGATCCTTGTTGAAAATATTGCCCATCTCATAGGGACTTATATGCATATTGCATACATATATTTCTCCATTTCTAACTTCAGCATAGCTGTCCTTAAGGTTAGCTTTGCCCAGCCTTATGGATTTTACTTCTGTTCCAACCAGCTCAATACCAGCTTCATATGTTTCTTCTATAAAATAATCATGAAAGGCTTTTCTGTTTTCAGCCAGTCTTTTAAATCTTTCTTTTTCATCAGTCATCATAACACCTGCTTCAGAAAATTACATAGTAATTTGTAGTCTTTTATTATATTATACCATACTTCAGAAGTCAATTCCTATACCAAACTATCTTTGTTTTCCTGGGATGATAAAGGTATTTCTATGGCTTCATCTTCTACTTCTTCAAAATATATTTCTCTGGTAAACATATCAACCCTTGAAACTCTGATTTTTATTTTATTGCCCAGGGAATATCTTTTTTTAGTTTTTTCTCCGGTAAGGGTCAGATGCTTTTCATCAAAATTAAAATAGTCGCTTCCAAGAGAACTTATATGGATAAGCCCCTCCACAGTATTCTTAAGTTCAACAAATAAGCCAAATCCGGTAACTGAGGATATAATTCCTGAATATTCCTCTCCAATCTTATCCTGCATATATTCTGCCTTCTTTAAGTCATCAACTTCTCTTTCTGCTTCTGCTGCTACTCTTTCTCTTATTGATGACTGATCCGAAGCATACTCAACATCCTTTTTAAGCTTATCTGTCAGTTTATCATCAATTTGGCTTTTAATATAGCTTTTAATTATTCTGTGGATCATAAGATCCGGGTATCTTCTGATTGGTGATGTAAAATGGCAGTAATATTTAGCAGCTAATCCAAAATGTCCTACGCATTCCGGAGAATATCTGGCCTGTTTTAAAGACCTTAAAAGGAGTGTGCTGACAACCGTTTCTTCCTCTTTTCCCTTAACATCTTCAATTACCTGCTGAAGTGCTTTGGGATGAACCTTTGTCTGCCACTTAATGGTATATCCCAGATTGTGAACAAACTCATTGAAATTATTCAGTTTTTCCTCATCCGGATCCTCATGAATTCTATAAACAAATGGTACATTTGCCCAAAAGAAGGTTTCTGCTATGGTTTCATTGCATACCAGCATGAACTCCTCTATTATTCTGTTTGCAACAGCTCTTTCATATGGTCCTATTTCTATTGGCTTTCCAAATTCATTTAGAGTTATCTTACTTTCTTCAAAATCAAAATCTATGGCTCCCCTATCCATTCGCCTTTTGTTTAAAACATTAAACAGTTCTTCCATAAGAAGAAAGTCTTTGTATAGATAATTATACCTTTCTATCACTTCAGGATCTTTATCCCTTAATATCTTTGTAACATCCGTATATGTCATTCTTTCTTTTGTTCTGATTATGCTCTCTGCAATTTTGCTGTCCTGAACTTTTCCTGTTTTATCAATCTCCATAAAACAGCTTAAAGTCAGCCTGTCAACCTTTGGGTTCAGTGAGCAGACACCATTGGAAAGCTTTTTAGGAAGCATGGGAATTACTCTGTCAATTAAATAAACTGAGGTCCCCCTCTTCAGTGCTTCTTTATCTATTGCATTATTCCGTTTAACATAGTTTGAAACATCAGCAATGTGAACTCCCAGATAGTAGTTTCCGTTTGGAAGAATCTGAACAGATACAGCATCATCTAAGTCCTTTGCATCCTCTCCGTCTATAGTTACTATATTAAGCTCTCTAAGATCTAATCTCCTCTTATACTCTTCTTCAGGAATAGTATCATCTAATGATTCGCAGGCTGCCTCCACTTTGTTTGGAAATTCCTCAGGAAGATTATGTTCTTTAATAATGGTAAGTATGTCTACTCCTTTATCCCCGCTGTTTCCTATTATCTCAATTATCTCTCCTTCCGGATTCCTTCTTCCATCAGGATATGTATTAATCCTGGCAATAACCACTTCGCCGTTCTTTGCTCCCAATGTTAACTTCTTTGGTATAAAAATATCCTGGTATATCCTTTTATTATTAGGAACAACAAATCCGAAATTTCTGCTGTCTTCAAACTTTCCGATAACAGTAGTGTTGCCTCTCTCCAGGATTTTAACTACCTCCCCCTCCTGCCTTCTGCCCTCCTGTTTAGTTGAGGTAATTTTTATAAGTACTTTATCGCCATCCATAGCACCATTAGAAGCATTTAGAGGAATAAAAACATCATCTTTTTTATCAGGAATAATTACAAAACCAAAGCCTTTTATATTACCCTGATACATACCTGCCAGCATCTCCATCTTAGAAGGAACACCGTACCTCTCAGCTCTGTTCTGATAAACAAGTCCTTCTTTCTCCATCAGGTTTAATATTTTTCTAAGCTCTGTTATTTCATCCTTTTTAAAGCCAAAAACCTCTCTTAATTCATATATAGTCATAGGTTTATATTTATCACTGTTCATCCAATTTAAAATAGATTCTTTTACACTCATAGAATCCTCCTTATCTATATTAATATACTATTAAATTTTCCCACCTTAATCTATAATATACCCTTTTTATGAAATTATAGGAGGAATTTATAACATCAAACTCCCTATATTATTTTACCATATAAATGAAAAAATAACTCATATGTCAGCCATATGAGTTATTAATTAATTTATTTTATTAGTTTTAACAGCAATCCGCCATATTTTAATATTATTGGTGCAAATACCAGTGAAACTATGGTCATAAGCTTTATTAGTATATTCATAGCAGGACCTGAGGTATCCTTAAATGGATCTCCTACTGTGTCTCCTACTACTGCAGCTTTATGTGAAAAGCTTCCCTTACCGCCATGAGCTCCTGATTCGATATATTTTTTAGAATTATCCCAGGCACCGCCTGCATTTGCCATAAGTATAGCAACTAAAACTCCTGTAGATACTGCTCCTGCAATTAGTCCTCCTAATGCTTCCTTACCAAGAAGTATACCTACTATAAGAGGAACAACTATTGCAAGTATTCCAGGAAGAAGCATTTCCTTAAGAGCAGCTGCTGTTGATATATCAACGCATTTCTTATAATCAGGTTTTGCTTTTCCTTCCAGTAAACCCGGTGTATTTTTAAATTGTCTTCTAACTTCTTCAATCATCTCATTAGCAGCTTTACCAACTGATTCCATGGTTAATGCTGCAAATATGAATGGAAGCATAGCTCCGATAAATAGACCTACTAAGGTAACCGGAGTTAATACATCTATAACCTTTAATTCAACTGCACTGGCATAGGATGCAAATAGAGCAAGAGCTGTAAGTGCTGCTGATGCTATGGCAAAGCCTTTTCCTATGGCAGCTGTTGTATTTCCTACAGAATCCAGCTTATCTGTTATTTCTCTTACTTCATGAGGAAGTTCTGACATCTCTGCAATACCACCTGCATTATCTGCAATAGGACCATAGGCATCAACTGCAACAGTAAGTCCGGTAGTAGATAACATACCAACTGCTGAAAGAGCTATTCCGAATAAGCCCATAGCAGTATTGCTGTTTCCTCCCATAGCATAGAATGAAACGATAACTGCAACAGATATTAATATTATAGGCCATAGTGTGGATGTCATTCCTACAGCTAATCCTGATATTATTACAGTAGCAGGACCAGTTTCTGACTGCTTTGCTATCTTCTTTACATACTTAAAATCTGCAGAAGTATATATTTCTGTAATTTTACCAATCAACATTCCAATTAAAAGACCTGCAAAAATTGCTGTAAAGGCTTTATAATCGCCAAATACCATCTTACTTAATATAAATGCTGCAATAATAACAATAATTCCACCCATATAAGTTCCTGAATTCAATGCCTTCTGAGGGTTATCTGATTTGCTGTTCCTTGCATATAAAATTCCGATAATAGATGCTACAATTCCAACAGCAGCCAGAGCAAATGTAAATATTATTCCTTCGCCATTTTTGTATAAAACAGCTCCTAAAGTAAGAGCAGATATGATTGAACCTACATATGACTCAAATAAGTCCGCACCCATTCCTGCTACGTCTCCAACGTTATCTCCAACGTTATCTGCTATAACAGCCGGGTTTCTTGGATCATCTTCAGGAATTCCTGCTTCTACCTTTCCAACCAGGTCAGCTCCAACGTCTGCGGCCTTAGTATATATTCCTCCTCCAACTCTTGCAAATAAAGCAATAGAGCTGGCTCCAAGGCCAAAACCTGTAATATAGCTTATAGATACTACACTTGTATTAAATATAATAGTTAAAATTCCAAGACCAAATAATCCTAATCCTACAACACATAGACCCATTACTGCACCGCCGGAAAAAGCTATCTTAAGCGCATGGTTCTGTGATTTTCTGGCAGCTTCTGCTGTCCTCACATTAGCCTTTGTGGCAACTCTCATTCCAAAATATCCGGCTAAAACTGAGGATACTGCTCCATAAGTAAAGCATAAAGCCGTCTGGACATTAATAAATGCTCCTATTATAACAGCAACTATTATGATGAATATGGCCAGGTATCTATACTCCCTGTTTAAAAAAGCCATAGCTCCATCGTGAATGTATCCGGAAATTTCCTTCATTCTTTCATTTCCTGCATTCTCTTTTGTAATGCTGCTGCTTAAAAATAAAGCTGTCAGTAAAGCAATTATGCCAACTGCTGCAGCAATTAAGAAAGTATTCAATAATATTCCCCCTTTTTAATTTGATTAAACTAAATTAAGTGCTATAGCAACCGCTGCAAATAATACTGCGCTTCCTATAGTTATTCTTGCCAAAACTGTTTCAGCTGTCTTAGGTTTGTTCTTGCTGTAAAATGTATCAACTGAACCTGATAAAACATTCCCAAAGCCTTCGGTCTTACTTGGCTGGAGTAAAACTGATACAACTAATACAACAGCAACAACAACTTGTGCTACTATCAAAAATGTCTTCAATTAAAGCACCTCCTATTTTATTTTAAAACATAATTTTGTACAAATGTATTTTATCATAGTAAATAAAATATGACAACAAAAATATAAGAGAGCCATGCTCTCTTATATCTGTTTTATATTATAGAAGGAATCCAGTCCTCTATACTGGGCCTGAGGTCCAAGCTCTTCCTCAATTCTAAGAAGCTGATTATATTTTGCAACTCTTTCAGATCTGGCAGGTGCTCCTGTCTTAATCTGGCCTGCATTAACAGCTACAACCAGGTCTGCTATTGTTGTATCTTCTGTCTCCCCGCTTCTGTGAGATACCACTGCTGTATAACCTGCTCTTTGTGCCATCTCAATGGCATCTAAAGTTTCTGTAAGAGTTCCAATCTGATTTAGCTTGATAAGTATTGAATTTGCAACCTTTTTATCTATACCCATTTTCAATCTTTTTGTATTTGTAACAAATAAATCGTCCCCTACTAACTGAATCTTGCTTCCCAGTTTTTCAGTAAGTATCTTCCAGCCTTCCCAGTCTTCTTCTGCCATACCATCTTCTATAGATATAATTGGGTATTTATTAACAAGATCAACATAAAAATCTGCCATTTCCTCGGGAGTTAAAACCTTGCCTTCTCCCTTTAAGTTGTACCTGCCGTTTTCAAATATTTCTGAAGAGGCCGGATCTAAAGCAATATAAATATCTTTTCCCGGAGCATATCCTGCTTTTTCAATAGCTTCAACTATTACAGCTATTGCTTCTTCGTTAGACTTCAGGTTTGGAGCAAATCCGCCTTCGTCGCCCACTCCTGTATCATAGCCTTTGTTCTTTAGAAGCTTTTTTAATGAATGGTATACCTCTGAACTCATCCGGAGTGCTTCACTAAATGAAGGAGCGCCAACAGGCATGATCATAAATTCCTGAAGGTCTACATTATTATCCGCATGCTTTCCTCCATTGATTATGTTCATCATGGGAACCGGCAGAGTTTTTGCATTTACTCCTCCCAGGTACTGATACAAGCCAAGGCCCAGGTAATTTGCAGCAGCTTTTGCAGCAGCCAGGGAAACTCCCAGCATTGCATTAGCTCCCAGTTTTGATTTGTTTTCTGTCCCATCTAGTTCCAGCATAACCTGGTCCAGTTCTACCTGATCTAAAACATTCATTCCTATGAGTTCTTCTGCAATAACGTTATTAACATTTTCTACTGCCTTTAAAACTCCGCTTCCATTATATATATGTTTGTTTTCGTCTCTTAGCTCAACTGCTTCAAATATTCCTGTGGAGGCTCCTGATGGAACTGCGGCGCTGCCGTAAGTACCATCCTCTAAGTGTACTTCAACTTCTATTGTAGGGTTACTTCTTGAATCTAATATCTGCCTTGCAAAGACGTCAATAATTTCAACATAATCCTTCATTTGAATACCTCCTATTTTATTAAACTTTTGCCTGTCATTTCCTCTGGAACTTTAAGCTGCATAACAGAAAGCATGGTTGGTGCTATATCAGCTAAAATTCCCCCTTCTCTAAGTTCTTTTGATCCCTTTGATACATAAACAAATGGAACCCTGTTTGTTGTATGTGCTGTCATGGGATTATCTGTTCCATACTCTACCATCTGTTCAGAGTTTCCATGGTCCGCTGTAATAAATACAGTTCCATCTAGCTCCAATATCTTTTTAATTATCTTTCCCAGGCAGACATCTACTGCTTCAATGGCAGATTTGGCAGCTTCAAATACTCCTGTGTGGCCTACCATATCCGGGTTGGCAAAGTTTAAAATTATGCAGTCATACTTATCCATGTCTATTCTCTTTAAAGCCTCTTCAGTCACTTCATAAGCACTCATCTCAGGCTTTAAGTCATAGGTTGCAACCTTAGGTGATGGAATTAATGCTCTGTCCTCGTTTTTGTTTGGAGTCTCAACTCCGCCATTGAAGAAGAAAGTAACATGAGCATACTTTTCTGTTTCTGCAATTCTAAGCTGATTTTTGCCTTCCTTACTTAAGTATTCCCCTAAAGTATTAGAAATAGTCTGAGGGGTATATGCAACATGAACATTTTCCAGTGTAATATCGTATTGAGTCATTGTTACATAATAAAGATTTAAAGTTTCTCTCTCAAAGCCATCAAATACCTTATCATTTATAGCTCTTGTAATTTCTCTTGCTCTGTCTGGTCTGAAATTGAAAAATATTACTGAATCATTATTTTGAATTTTTCCTATTGGCTTTTTATCTTTTAGAATAACAGTTGGAAGAACAAATTCATCAGTTTTGTTATCGCTGTAGGATCTTGTAATAGCTTCCTCAGAAGAATATGCTTCTTCACCGGTTCCTAACACCATTGCATTATAGGCAAGATTAACTCTTTCCCATCTTTTATCTCTGTCCATAGCGTAGTATCTTCCCATAACTGTTGCTATACTTCCTATGCCTTCTTCTTTTAAAAAGTTTTCTAAGTCCTCCAGGAATCCTTTCCCGCTCTTTGGTGCAACATCTCTTCCATCCATAAAACAGTGAATAAATACTTTTTTAATACCGTTTTCCTTTGCCATACGGACTAAAGCCTTTAAATGAGAATTGTGAGAATGAACTCCTCCATCTGACAAAAGACCCATTAAATGAAGGGTGCTTCCATTTTTCTTAGCATTTTCCATAGCTCCCATAAGTGCTGGGTTTTTGAAAAAGTTCTTCTCTTCTATCTCTTTAGTTATTCTGGTTAATTCCTGATAAATTATTCTCCCTGCTCCTATATTTAAATGTCCTACTTCAGAATTTCCCATTTGTCCTTCCGGAAGACCAACGCTCATTCCTGAAGCTCCCAAGGAAGTTTTATAATAATTATTAAAGTAATAATCTATATTCGGTTTGTATGCTGCTTTTACTGCATTGCCTTCTATCTTATCTGAAAGACCAAAGCCGTCTAATATCATCAGCATTACAGGTTTCTTTTTCATAAAATCACCCATTTCAATTAAAAGTTGACGATAGCTGCAAAATCAGAAGCTTTAAGGCTGGCTCCTCCAACTAATGCTCCATCAATATCTGATTTTTCCATCTGTTCTTTTATAGTGTTTGGCTTAACAGATCCGCCATACTGAATTCTAACCTTGTCTGCTGTATCTTCCCCGAAAATTCCTGCTACAACTTTTCTTATATAAGCTATAGTATTATTAGCATCATCAGCTGTTGCAGTCTTTCCTGTTCCTATAGCCCATATTGGTTCATAAGCTATAACCAAGGTTTCTGCCTGTTCGTTTGTAAGTCCTGCTAAATCAAGTTTAACCTGTCTTCCCAAAACTTCATTTGTTATGTTTCCTTCTCTTTCCTCTAATGTTTCACCTACGCAAAGAATAGGAATTAACTTATGCTCATATGCCTTCTTTAATTTCTTGTTTACTGTTTCATCTGTCTCGTTGAAGTACTGTCTTCTTTCACTGTGTCCTATAATAACATAATCTACTCCTAAGGACTCCAGCATAACTGGAGCAACTTCTCCGGTAAAAGCTCCTTTTTCCTCAAAATACATATTCTGAGCTCCAACTTTTATGTTTGTTCCTTTAGCTGCTTCTACAACTGCAGGAAGGCAGACAAATGTTGGGCAAACTACAACTTCACAGGATGCATTTTTTACTAATGGTTTTAAATCTTCTACTAAAGCTGCTGCTTCTTCAATTGTATTGTGCATTTTCCAGTTTCCTGCTATTATTGGTTTTCTCATAATCACACCTCTATATTATTTATCGTTTAGTGCTGCAATTCCCGGTAATTCCTTACCTTCCAAGAACTCAAGGGAAGCTCCGCCGCCGGTTGATATGTGAGTCATTTTATCTCCATATCCCAGCTGATTAACAGCAGCTGCACTGTCTCCTCCGCCGATTACTGTTGTTGCATCTGTATCAGCTAAAGCTTTAGCCACTGATTCTGTTCCCTCGGCAAAGTTTTTGAATTCAAATACTCCCATAGGTCCGTTCCAAACAACTGTTTTAGCACTCTTTACTGCATCAGTATATAATTTAATGGTTTTTGGTCCTATATCTAATCCCATATATCCGTCTTCTATATTTTGATCCTTTGTTACAACAGCCTTTGCATCCTCTGCAAATTTATCTGCGCATTTAAAATCAAGAGGAAGAAGGAATTTAACTTTTCTTTCTTCAGCCTTTTTAATCATTTCAAGAGCATATTCCATTTTATCTTCTTCAAGTAAGGAATTTCCTATTTTATATCCCTGAGCCTTTAAGAATGTATAAGCCATCCCTCCGCCTATGATAAGGGTATCTACCTTTTCAAGAAGATTATTTATTACATTAATCTTATCTGAAACCTTTGCTCCTCCAAGGATTGCTACAAAAGGTCTTACCGGGTTTTCTACTGCATTTCCCAGGAACTTCAATTCCTTCTGAATCAGGTAACCACAGACAGCAGTATCTACAAACTCTGTTACGCCAACTGTAGAACAGTGTGCCCTGTGAGCTGATCCAAATGCATCATTAACATATATATCGCATAAGGAAGCCAATTCTTTTGAGAAAGATTCTTCATTTTTTCCTTCTTCTTTTCTGTATCTGGTGTTTTCAAGAAGTACTATGTCTCCCTCTTTCATTTTTGAAACAGCAGCTTTTGCATTTTCTCCTACAACCTCATCATCTGCTGCAAATAATACATCCTTTCCCAAAAGCTCTGAAAGTCTTTTAGCAACAGGTGCTAAGGTAAGTTTTGGATCTGGTCCTTTTGCCTTTCCAAGGTGAGAGCATAATATAACCTTAGCTCCATTTTTAACTAAATAGTTTATAGTCGGCATTGCACCCTTTAATCTGTTTTCATCTGTTATAACTCCATCTTTCAGAGGAACATTAAAATCACATCTGACTAATACTTTTTTCCCTGTTACATTAACATCTTCTATAGTCTTTTTATTATAGTTCATATTACAATCTCCTTCCAATATCTACCTTTATGGAATAAAAGGTCTGGGTTTATAGCCCGAACTACAAAACCAGACCCTATTTTAAATTTTTAAATACCTGCAGCTATAAATTTACTTTAAAAAGTTAGCGAAGTACTTTATTGTTCTAACCATCTGGCTAGTGTATGAGTTTTCGTTGTCATACCATGCAACTGTCTGAACCTGGTATAAATCTTCCCCGATTTTAGAAACCATTGTCTGAGTTGCATCGAATAAAGAACCGTATGTGATTCCAACGATATCAGAAGATACTAATTGTTCTTCAGTGTAACCGAAAGATTCATTTGAAGCAGCTTTCATAGCGGCGTTGATTCCTTCAACTGTAATGTCTTTGCCTTTAACAACTGAAATTAAGATTGTTGTAGAACCAGTTGGAACCGGAACTCTTTGCGCTGAACCGATTAATTTTCCTTTTAATTCAGGAATAACTAATCCTATAGCCTTTGCAGCTCCTGTTGAGTTTGGAACTATGTTTACAGCTGCTGCTCTGGCACGTCTGAAATCACCTTTTCTATGTGGTCCGTCTAATAACATCTGATCTCCTGTGTAAGCATGGATTGTTGCCATTATACCGGATTGAATTGGTGCATAGTCATTAAGTGCTTTAGCCATTGGAGCTAGGCAGTTAGTTGTACATGATGCAGCTGAAATTATGTTATCATCAGCAGTTAATATATCATGGTTTACATTGAATACAACTGTTGGAAGATCGCTGCCGGCTGGAGCGGAAATAACAACTTTCTTAGCACCGGCATTGATGTGTGCCTGTGACTTTGCTTTTGATACATAGAATCCAGTACATTCAAGCACTACGTCTACTCCGATTTCTCCCCATGGAAGTTTTGAAGCATCAGCCTCTGCATATATCTTTATTTCTTTACCATTAACAACGATTGAAGATTCTTTAGCTTCAACTGTTCCTTCATATCTGCCTTGTGATGAATCATATTTTAATAAGTGTGCTAACATCTTAGGATCAGTTAAATCGTTGATTGCAACGACATCATATCCCTCTGCTCCAAACATTTGTCTGAAAGCTAAACGACCTATTCTTCCAAACCCATTAATACCTACTTTTACCATTTTTATTCCTCCTAAAAAATAATTTATAGAATACTGAGAAGCTCCCTGGCGGCAGCCTCATCAGTTATTAAAACAATACCTGAATTAAACTTTAAAACGGATGCAATTGCTCTTGCCTTGCTTTTCCCGGCAGAAACAGCAATCCTATGCTTAATGTTTCTTATTTGGTTAATTTTTATACCTACAGTGGTAGATGAATAAACTATGTTGCCTTTATCATCAAAATAATATCCGAAGGCTTCACCAAAGGCTCCAGCCTCTTTTATCTTTATTATCTTTTCCTGGGTCAGGCCCCGCCTTTCCGCCATTTCTTCTGCTTTTCCTATACCAAACAGCAGAATATCCAGCTTATCATAGTTTTCAGTAACACACCTTATTCTCTTTTCCTTCATCATGATATTAAGGGTTTCATTGCTTATATTATCATCAAGATGAAGGAGACTATATGATGCTCCCAGCTTTTCAGCAAGTATAGCAGTTAAAGTATTTGCCTGAATGTTTACATTCTTGCCTATACCGCCTCTTGCAGGAAGTACAATGACATTTTTATGAGATGCAGTTATCGGAGTATTATCAACAACCTTTTTAATTGTTGTTCCTCCTGTAATAGCTATCTTGAAGTCATCTTTCAATATTTCTTTTAAATACTGGCCTGCTGCTAAGCCAAGCTGTTCCTTAACCAGGCAGTCTTTTTCCGAGTCACCCGGTACTATAATGACTTTTTCTAAGTTAAGCTTTTGTTTAAGCTCACATTCCAATCTGTTTAAGCCTCTGATATTATGTATTATATCTTCTGCTTTTTTAACAACTTCTATTCCTTCTTCTGTAAGAATCATTCCACTGGGTTCAATTTTAACCAGCCTGGATTCTTTTAGCTTATCCACTTCTTTTCTGATTATTCTCTCCCCAATGTTCAGGTTAAGAGAAAGCACTCTTCTTCCAATTGGTCCGTTTGTGAAAATATTACTTAAAATATCATATCTAAGCTCCAACAAATCTAACATCTCCGGAATTAGGAGTTTTTCTATCTCTATTAGATTGTTCAGAATAATCACCCCTTGGTCAATATTTGTCCCATATACCAATTTGATGTCCCAGCTATATTATAAAACAAATTTATAAATTTTCAAATAGAAAATCTATAAATTTTTAATTTTTTTAAAATCTTTTTCTTTTACTGGAAGTTTTTATATCAAGTTCTTCTCTATACTTAGCTACAGTCCTTCTTGATACTGTAAAACCTTCTTCTTTTAATATTTCACTTATTTTTTCATCTGATAAAGGTGAAGTCTTATCTTCTTTGTCTATTATAATTGTTATCCTGTCCTTAATATTTTTAGAAGATACATCACCGATGGATGAACTGAGCTTTGATGTGAATAAATCTTTAATTCTGACCGTACCTCTCTCTGTTAATATATACTTTTCCTTAATAGCCCTGCTTATTGTTGATTCGTGAAGATTTAAGCTTTCTGCTATATCCTTTAATGTCATGGGTTTAAGCTCACTGCTTCCAAATAAAAAATATCCTTTTTGAATCTTCAGAATCTCTTCCAATATCCTGTATATAGTATTCTTTCTGCTTTCTATACTTTTAACCAGAAATAAGGCTCTGTCAATCTTTTCTTTTATGTACTCTTTTGCTTTTTCATCCTGCCCATGAGAATATATATCCTTGTATTCATTGCTTACTGATATTCTTGGAATTATGCTGTCATTCATAATAATGTAAAATTCATCACCTATTTTTTTAATGGTGGCATCAGGAACAATATATTTTACATCATCACCGGTAAAATAACCTCTTGATGGTTTGGGCTCAAGTTTTTTTATTATGTCACCATAGCACTGAGCTGTTTTTATATCTATATTAAGTTCACCGGCCAGGGATGAAATTTTATTATCTGCAATATACTGAAGGTAATCCTTTACAATTATATAAAGATTTTCATCTTCATATCCTTTTCTCTTAAGCTGAAGTTCTAAGCATTCAGTTATATTTCTGGCTCCGATTCCGGCAGGCTCCAAAGACTGTACTAAATCCAAAGCCTTAACTATATTATAGAGAGGCAGTTTAATTTCTTTGCTTATTTCTTCAGCAGAGACAGATAAATACCCCCTGCTGTCTATATTTTCTATAATGTATTCACAGATTATTCTTTCTTCATCTTTAATATTTAATTCATTAACCTGCTCATACAGAAATTCCTTAAGTGTTTTTTTGCTGGAAATAAAATTAAAAGGAGATACCTCATCCTTCTCCTCATAACTTTCGCCATAGCTTTCTTTTGGAGAGGTGAAATAATCATATACTTCTTTATTACATGTATCATTATAAGATATATCCAGAGTAGGGTTTTCGGATATTTCCTTTTCAATATATTTGGACAGTTCTAAACTATTCATTTGTAGAAGCTGAATTGAAAGCTGCATTTTCTGAGTTAATAAAAGCTTTTGTGATTGCTCTAATCTTAAACCTAAATCCATAATATCACCCGTAATGATTATATCATAAATCTTTAATTTTTTCTGCAAATAATGGAGATTACATAATCAATGATTAATTCAGTTAACATCTTTGTTTTTATGATAAACCTAACCCATGATAATTATTCAGCAAAAAATAAATATCCGCCATTGACGGATATTTATTTTAATATATTAATACTTTTTATTTGGTTTTATCAAATGGTATGCCTTCTGCCTTTGGAGCTCTTGATTTCTTTGAAGTAAAGATAAGGGCAATCATAGTTGCAACATAAGGCAGCATTTTATAATAAGCCTGATTTACATGCAAAGAATTAAGGAATGGAATTAATGAAACCGAGTATGCAAGTGTCCTGAGGAATGCAAAAAACAATGAAGCAAAAAGTATATTAAGGGGTTTCCATTGTCCAAATATCATTACTGCCAGAGCAAGAAAACCAAAACCTGCAACACCGGTATGCCCGTTTACATTGCCGTTCATTACTCCCACTGAATAAAAAAATCCTCCAATTCCGCCTAAGAAACCCGAAATACCTACTCCAAAATATCTCATAAGATATACACTTATACCTACAGAATCAGCTGCCTGAGGATGCTCACCGCAAGCTCTCAGTCTAAGTCCAAATTTAGTCTTGTAGAAAATAATTGTTGCTATAATAAGAAGTAAAAATCCTATAGATACTGTAAGATAAGTATTCTGAAAGAATAATTGTCCAAGTACAGGAATTTTGCTGAGTACCGGAACTTCCTTAATATAAAATTTCATATTTGTTGTAACACCATCGCTGTTAAATTTCATTTTTGAAAAAAGTAATACTGCAGCCGGAATAAGCATATTAAGTGCTGTACCTGTAATGGTCTGATCTGCTTTCATATTTATAGCTGCGAAGGCCAGAAGCATGGAATACAATATTCCCGAAACAGCAGCTATTAACATACCAATAATTAATACTGTCTGTGGATTCATCTTTGAATTCTGCAAAAATAAAACACATAAGCATCCGAAAAATGCACCAAACAGCATAACACCTTCAAGTGCAAGATTAATAACACCGCTTCGTTCAGTGAACATACCACCTAATGCTACTAATAATAAAGGAACTGCAACAGGTAGCGTATTTTGAATTAAATAATAAAATGTATTCATGATTTACGCCTCCTTATTTAAGGTAACAACCGGTTCTTCATTTGCATTGCTTTCAGGTTTCTTATTCTTACGATGCTTTTTAAAATATTTAGCAACAGTTGTCTGCATAAGCATTGCAAAAGCAGAGAAATAAATAATAACAGCAATTACTACATCAATTATTTCAGGCTTATATCCAAATAGTGCAGCTAGTGTACCGCCTCTTTGTATATGAGAAATGAATAAGGATGCGAAGATTATTCCTATAGGACTTGAATTACCAAGAAGAGCAACTGCAATTCCGTTAAAACCATTTGCTGCTATAACACTTACCGGTTCATAGGTCATGCTGCTTCCTGTTATCATGGAAGGTGCTAATATGGCAAATGCACCGCCAAGACCGGCTGCACCGCCGGCGATTAACATTGTAATTATTATATTCCTTTTACTGTTCATTCCTGCATAATGACTTGCATGTTTATTAAAGCCGGTTGCCCTAAGTTCATATCCAAAGGTTGTTTTATTTAAAACTACATATAAACATATTGCTATAGCAATAGCTATATAAACAGAGACATTTACATTTGAATTAGCAACGCCTAAGGATGGTATCTGAGCTGATCCCGGCAGGTAAGCTGTTCTGGTCTTTGAAGGAACATACATTACTGAATTTCCCTGAATCCACATATCTACAAGATACATTCCTATATAATTGGTCATTATTGAGGTAATAACTTCATGTACATTCATATAGGCTTTTAAAAATCCAGGTATAAAGCCCCAGATCATACCTCCGATCATGCCGGCGATAATACATACTATCCAATGTATGGAACCTGGTAATTTCCACATGAAGCCTACATATAAAGCAAAGAACATTCCCATTGTATATTGCCCTGATGCTCCAATGTCAAATAGTCCCATTTTAAAAGCGAAACCTACTGCAAGACCAGTCATTAAAATAGGAGTTGCAAAGTAGAACACATCTCCCAGTCTTGAAAATCCTCCAACCAAAACCATGTTAAATCCATCAAGGGAGTTTTCCGGACTGGCAATTATCATAATTATATATCCAAAAATAAGGCCTAAAATAATAGCTAAGAGTGCAGCGGTAAACGCAGAAACAGCCTTGCTTTTTAATATTTTTTGTGGAGAAAATATACCCTTATGCATGTTCATTCTCCTTTCCCACATTACGTTTTGCACCTGACATGTAGAGGCCAAGTTCCTGAACCGTTATTTTCTTAGGATCCAGATCTCCAACAATTTCACCCTCATACATAACCAGGATACGGTCACTTACATCCATAACTTCATCAAGCTCTAATGATACAAGTAAAACTGCTTTACCACTATCACGAGTTGCAACAAGCTGCTTATGAATATATTCAATAGCTCCAACATCAAGTCCACGGGTAGGCTGGACAGCCACCACCAGTTGATGCTGTTTATCTAATTCCCTTGCCAAAATTGCCTTTTGCTGATTACCGCCTGACATATTACGTGCAATGGTAAGTGGACCTTGTCCACTTCTTATGTCATACTGCTTGCTTAACTTTTCCGCATAAGAACGAACTTCGTTTCTTTTAATAAAGCCTTTATTTTCAAACTCCGGTTCCCAATAACGCTGCAGTACCAAATTATCCTCCAATGAATAATCAAGTACCAGTCCATGCTTTTGACGATCTTCAGGAATATGGCTCATGCCTTCTTTTGATCGTGTACGGATAGATGCTTTTGAAATATCTTTCCCGCAAAGCATTATTTCACCTTTACTTTGTTTTTCAAGACCTGTAATTGCAAAAACAAGTTCAGTTTGTCCATTTCCATCAATACCTGCCAGGCAGACAATTTCGCCGGCTCTTACATCAAAAGAAACATCCTTAACCGCATCTTTCTTACTTGTTTTAGATGATACCGTAACACCCTTTAAAGATAAAACAACATCACCGGGAGTATTATCTTTTTTATCTACTGTAAGACTAACATCTCTGCCAACCATCATTTTTGACAGTTCTTCCTTGTTAGTATCCTTTATTTCAACTTCGCCGATAAACTTACCTTTTCTAAGTACAGTACAGCGATCGGCGACAGCCATTATCTCATTTAGCTTATGGGTAATAAACAGAATAGATTTTCCCTCTTTTGCAAAACCACGCATTATTTCCATAAGTTCATCAATTTCCTGAGGAGTCAATACTGCAGTTGGTTCATCGAAAATCAGGATATCATTATCTCTGTACAGCATCTTAAGAATCTCAACTCTCTGCTGCATCCCAACAGATATCTTTTCAATCAGGGCATCCGGATCTACCTGGAGTCCGTATTGTTTACTTAGAGCCAGTACTTTTGCCTTAGCTTTCTTTCTTTCCAGAAAACCCATTTTATTAGGTTCTACACCAAGTATAATATTTTCTAAAACTGTAAAATTTTCAACTAATTTGAAATGCTGATGTACCATTCCAATACCCAAATCGTTGGCATCTTTTGGATCGTTGATTTTTACTGGTTTACCATCTTTTCTTATTTCTCCCTTTTCAGGCTTATAGAGACCGAATAGTACGCTCATCAGCGTAGATTTCCCTGCACCATTTTCTCCAAGCAGAGCATGGATTTCGCCTTTTTTTAATCGGAGGGTTATATCATTATTTGCTATAATGCCGGGAAATTCCTTTGTTATATGAAGCATTTCAATAATATAGTTTTCCATGTTTACCTCCCTGATACCATTAATATTGTAATAAGGGGAAAAGCTATAAATCTTTTCCCCTTTTAGATCTGCTGATATAAGGTTTAATAACTAAAATTTAATTACTGTCTTGTTGTAACAATAACCTTTGCAAGTTTAAGATTTGAAACAAGTTCAGCTTTTGTTGCATATCCGTTTGCATCTTTTACTTTGAATGCACGAACAAGTTTAACTGAACCATCTTTAAGAGTTGCAAATACTTTGTCATAATCAGCTTTCTTAAATGTCTTAAATCTGTCAAATGCATCTGCGCTGGCATTGCCTATAACAGTTGTAGGAAGTCCTACTCCAGCGTTTGCTGCATTGAATACAGTAGTTTTTCCTGAGTATGTTGCCCAGCTGTTGTTTTTGTAAATTGACTGTAAAACTGTTTGAACTGATGTTCCAAGTTCTTTCATTGCTGAAGTTATAACTGTATCACTGTCATATCTCTGATCAACGTCAACACCGATTACCTTTTTGCCAGCTTCAGATGCTGCAGCCATTACGCTCTTACCAACAGAACCGCCGCATGCAAAAATAACTTCTGTTCCTTCCTGGTACATTGTCTTTGCTGTAGCTTTGTTTGTATCAGTTTCAGCAAAGTCTCCTGTGTAGTGGTAAGTAACAGCAATTGATCCGTCTGCAAGTTTAAGTTCTTTTGCAGCAGCTTCAGCTCCCTGAAGGAAACCATATCCATAAGCCTGAACTGCAGGAACTGCCATTCCGCCCATGAACCCTAATTTCTTGTAACCATCTTTAACAGCTGCATATCCAGCAAGATATCCTGGCTGCTCTTCTGCATACATAACACTTGCAACATTTGATTCTGTTTTGTATGTTTTATAATCAGCTGTGTGAGGTGCTCCATCTAGAAGTACGAATTTTACATTTGGATATTTTGTCTGAGCCATATAAACCGGAACCTCAAAAAGATATCCTGGTGTAACAACAACTTTAGCTCCGCCTTGTATAGCAAGCTCGATTTGTGCTAGATAACCTGCATCGGAAGCTTCTTCTGGTTTGTAGTATTTGTGTGTAATATTGTTAGCCTTTGCAAATTTTTCAACGCCTTCCCATGCTCCCTGGTTAAATGACTTATCATCGATATTACCTTTATCTGTGATAAGTGCTATTTCGTAGCCTGATTTAGCAGTGTCCTTTTTATCAGGTGTTTTTGTTCCGCAGCCTGCAAGCACAGCAACAGAAAGTGAAACTGTTAATAAAATTCCTAAGATTTTTTTCATTTTTTTTCCCCCTTATATATATAATTGAATCTGTAGGTAACTAAATTATACCATAATTAAAATTGTTTTCAATAAATATTATAACTCTAAAATAATTCTTTTAAAAGTTTCATATAATATTAAATTTGTTTGAAATTCCTCATTTGATTGGAACAAATGCATATTACATAACATTCGTTCCATCCTGAACATTTTTTTAAGCTGGACTGGGTCAGAAAATCGCCCATCCAGCTTTAATCTTGTTAATTGAGGCACATGCTCCCGATTTAAAAGTCCTTGCTTCATTCAGGGTTTCCGGTACGACTATATCTCCATCTAATATTTCCTTTTTATATTTATCTGCTAAATCATATATTCCTGCAGGAGCTTTAGAATTCTTTGTAGGAGCTATGCCGACACCTTCTTCTCTCAGGCCAAATGTCACTACTGTACCTCCTTTAAGACTTCCATCTATTAAGCTCTTAGTTATCTGATAAGAAGCTGCAGCTGCTATCTTCACAGAAGATGACAATATAGCACCTGCATCCTTTGGCACTGTCTTAGCCTGATCCTGGTCAGAACCTATAGCCCAGACATCTTTTCCCGCCTCTCTAAATTCCCTGGCA
>JAJBWD010000232.1:0-3254 GCA_032907345.1 Bacillota bacterium
GTAAATACACATGGAATAAAAGGAGAAATAAAAGTATTTCCTCTGACTGATGACAGTTCCAGGTTTAAAAAGTTAAAATCTGTTTATTTGGAAGGAATAGAAACAAAAATAGAAAGTGTTAAAATAGGAACTAAGGTTGTAATACTTAAGCTTTCAGGAATTGACACTCCGGAAGAAGCTGAAAAGTATAAATTCAAATATCTGGAGATAGATCGGCGCAACGCTGTAAAACTTTCAAAGGACAGCTATTTCGTAGTAGATATAGTTGGCTGCAGCGTATTTGATACCAATGGATTAAAATTAGGTGAGGTAACTAAGGTTTTAAACCTGCCCAGCAATGATGTATACCAGGTAATGGGAGACAAAGAAATTCTTATTCCTGCATTAAAATCTGTAGTTAAGGAAATAAATACAGTAGATAAGAAAATTACTATAAGACCGGTTGGTGAGTGGTATGAGGATTGATATCCTGACCCTTTTTCCTGAATATTTTTCAGTATTTGACCAATCCATAATCGGAAGGGCAAGGAAAAACAACATAGTAAGCATAAATACTTTAAACATAAGAGATTTTACAAAGGATAAGCACAGGAAGGTAGATGACTACCCTTATGGAGGAGGAGCCGGAATGCTGATGCAGGTTCAGCCCATAGCAGACTCCATAAAAAAATTAAAGGAAGAAAACAACGGACCTGTGATTTTCCTGGGCCCCAGGGGTGAAAAATTTTCCAATGACACTGCAAAAGAGCTTTCCAAAGAGGAGAATCTGATATTTTTGTGCGGCCACTATGAGGGAATTGATGAGAGAGCCTATAAGTACATAGACAGAGAGATATCTCTTGGAGACTTTGTATTAACAGGAGGAGAAGCAGCGGCAGTACCAATAATAGATGCAATACTCCGGATGATACCCGGAGTTCTCAGTCAGGATGAGAGTTTTATGGAAGAATCATTTTATAATGGTCTTTTGGAATACCCACAGTACACCAGACCGGAAAATTATGAAGGGGATAAAGTTCCGGATGTTTTAATATCAGGACACCATGAGAATATCAGAAAATGGAGAAAAGATATGTCGCTGAAAATCACCAGAAAATACAGGCCTGACTTATACAGGAAGTGGCATAAAAATAATTCTTGAAATATTGATTTTTTTATAGTAAAATGTATTTTGTGCTAGTACGGGCGCTCCGCTGTCAGCTTACCTGGCATGAACGTCAATAAATTTAAGGAGGAATGCACATGTTAGATGTAATAAAAGAGATTGAAGCTCTGCAGATTAAAAATGATATTCCAGAGTTCAATGTAGGTGACACTGTAAGAATCAGTGTAAAGATCAAAGAAGGAACAAGAGAAAGAATTCAGGCTTTCGAAGGAACTGTTTTAAAGAGACAAAACGGCGGACTTAGAGAGAACTTCACTGTAAGACGTGTAGCTTATGGAGTTGGAGTAGAAAGAACTTTCCCAATCAATTCTCCTTATATCGATAAGATCGAGATAATCAGAAAAGGTAAAGTCAGAAGAGCTAAACTTACTTATCTTAGAGACAGAGTTGGTAAGGCTGCAAAAGTTAAAGAAAGAATATAACAAATGGGGCTTAAGGCCCTTTTTTGTTTTAAGACAATTTAGTAATTACATTTAGGCTGGTTTTAAGATAAAAATAACGAATGTTCACCGTTTTTTTAGCTGAAAAATAAATTTAGAGATTACTAAATTGTCCTTTTTTATAATAATTGATACTTGTTAAAGGATGTGATGTATTGTATAAGGAGATAATAAGTTTTATTAAATCTTTAGTAATAGCAACAATAGCTGCAGTTCTGATAATAACATTTGTGTTCCAGGTAGTAAACGTAGATAAAACCTCTATGTATCCAACACTAAAGCCAAACGACAGACTTATATTGGAAAAAGTAACCTACTATTTCAGTAAGCCTTCAAGAGGGGATATAGTTGTCTTTAAATACCCTAAGGATAACAGAGAGAAATTTATAAAGAGGGTAATCGGCATTTCCGGAGATAAGATAAAGATCGAAAATGGAATTTTATATATAAATGGTGAAAAGCAGGATGAATCCTATATAAAAGAACCAATGATAGGTGATTTTTCGGAAACTACTGTGCCGGAAGGTACAATATTTGCTTTGGGAGACAACAGAAATAATTCCATGGACAGCCGTGACGAAAGTGTTGGCTTTATCCCATACAAGCTTATTATAGGAAAAGCAGTATTCAGAATATATCCATTAGATAGTATAGGAAGGTTAAATTAATGGCAATAAATTGGTACCCAGGTCATATGGTGAAAACAAAAAGGCAGATGATAGACAGCTTAAAACTGGTGGATGCGGTTATTGAGATCAGAGATGCCAGAATTCCAAAATCCAGTAAGAATCCGGATATAGAATTCATATGTAAGGATAAGCCCAGGATAATTCTCCTTAATAAAAGTGATTTGAGTGATGATAATGTTAATAAATCCTGGATTAAACTCCTTTCAAAATCAGATACCTTAGCTTTATCAGTTAACTGCCAGACCGGTCTTGGCTTAAATAAAATAAAGCCCAGCTTAGAACTTTTATTAAAGGAAAAATTAGAGAGGCAGAAAAACAAGGGAATATTAAATGTTACCATAAGAGCAATGGTGGTTGGAATACCAAACGTAGGTAAGTCTACCTTTATAAATAAAATGGCCCAGAACGCTATTGCTAAAACCGGAGACAAACCGGGAGTTACTAAAGCTAAGCAGTGGATTAAGACAAAGCAGGGCATAGAGCTTTTAGATACTCCGGGAGTTTTATGGCCAAAGCTTGACAGCGAGGAAACTCAGCTGAATTTAGCCTTTACCGGAGCAATTAAGGATGAAATATTAGATATAGAAGAGCTGGCTTTAAAACTTGTTGGAAATCTTACAAGAAATTATAAAGAGCTTCTTAAGACCAGGTATAAAGCAGAGGATTTAGGTGATGATCCTTTAGAAAATATGGAGAAAATAGCCCGGAAGCGTGGATGTCTTCTTCCCGGAAACAACATAGATTACAACAGAATGGCAGTTATTCTTCTGGATGAATTCCGCGGAGGAAAGATCGGAAAGATTTCACTGGAGAAACCTGATTTAGGAGATTAATATGGATGCAAAGAGCTTAAGCTTTAAAGAAATAAAAGAAACTGCAGATACTATAGATATTGCAGATAAAGAAAAGATAGAAAGCCTTATCTTTAATTTAAAGAATGACAGCAGAAAAAATGTAATA
>JAJBWD010000233.1:0-7608 GCA_032907345.1 Bacillota bacterium
TATAATTATTTTTTTACAAATATATCTTATATCATAATTCATAAATTTGTAAAAATATCCTCTAAAAATTTCTTTGCTGTGATAAATTCATCTTCATTTTTGTAATTGTCTCTGTATATTTCAATAATCCCTACATTATCATAGTCTATCTGTTTAAGCTTATTTTTAATGGCTTTAAAGTCAACAGTTCCTCTCCCCGGCATAAGGCATAAATTATTTTCATCTCTGTCATTAATATGAAAATTAACCAGGTTCTTTCCCATTACATCTAAATATGACATAGGGGATACCCCTGCTTTAAAAGCCTGTTTTATATCAAATGTGAACTTAATAGGGTATTTCATTTTATCTTTAAGAAGCTCTAGAAAATCTGTTTCTGAAGATTTACACCAGGAAACATTTTCCTGACTTAATATTATTCCTTCATTAGCTGCTTCATATGACAAATTGTTATATATATCTATAATAAAGTCTTTATTATAATTTCCCGAGTCCATCTTTCTAAGTCCATGGAAGGTATAGGCTTTGGCTCCTAATCCCTTTGCTGCTCTGATTATGCTTTTATATCTTTTTATCATATCATCTCTTCTTCTCTTATATCTGTCGAAAAGAAATGGTTCAAATGATGTGGAAAAGCCATGAACTGAGTAAACCTCTATATTATTTTTTTCCAGATTATCTTTAAGTCTTCCAATAAAGTCCGGTTCGTATTCACTTTCAGAATTAAGAAATATTTCAACAATAGAAAATCCCAATTTTTTAATCTTTTCTATTGTATCCTCAGTATTTGTATCAGGATAAAAATTTGCTGTTGATATTCCAATCTTCATAAGCTATTTTACAAGTCCTCCATCATTATTTAAGTAAACAAGCTTATCATCCAGTTTTATCTCATATCCTTTATCCTTAAGACCATTTAATATAATACTGTTTCCCCTTAGATTGTGTGTATAGGTATTAGTTTTAATATCATATATCCAAAGATATTGTCTTCTGTTTGTTCCAAACCAGGGAACGTTGCTGATATATAAAATTTTCCCCTCTCCCAGGAATTTAGGGCTGTCTGCCCAGATGTAATCTGCGTTTTTCTTTAATACACTGTCCTTTTCATATACAGTTTTATTCCTAGAAACATATTTTTTATATGTTATGTCTGTGCTTTTTCCATCCTTATCAATTAGATAAAGAGTCTGGGTATCTTTATCTAAATAAACCATCTGATTTCCTGCCTGGCTTATATCAAAACTGCTGTTTAATCCTTCTGTTAATATTCCATTGTATTTTGTTACAGTACCTTCTATAATAAGTCCTACTTTTACAGTAAGACTGTCACTTAGTTTTATCTCTTTGAATTTGTTTTCGGTTTCTGCAGGTTTTTGGGATGGTACCGTTTCTTTTTGTTTAGCTGTTTCTTCAGTTATTGGTTTTACAGGGCTGTTTAAAATTTTATCAAAAAATGGTTTTATGCCAAACCCAAAAATAAATAATGAACACAATATTACCAAAACAACTGCTGATATTATAAGTTTTATTCTTCTCTTTCTCTTAATGTATCTATTATAATCCTTACTGAAAATACTTGGTTTCACCGGGAATTACCTCCTCTTATAGCGTTCACATTACATTATAACAAATATTCTAAAAAAATAATACCCTAAGAATAGGGTATTTGTTAATTATTTTTCTGCTGTAAAACAGATATATTTACGCATTATTTTACTTAATTTTTCTTGAACCAGGCTTTTCTATAGGCTTTCCCTCGATACATAATGGGCAGTCTTCATTGGTGAATGTTTCTATATCCAGCTTAATTGCAGAATACAGCGGATATTTTATGTCTCCATTACTTCTGTCTATTATTGAAGCTATTCCAACCACCTCTCCGCCTAAGCTTTTAATAACCTCTGCGGTCTCATAGGAGGATTTTCCTGTTGTTACAACATCTTCTGTGATTAATACCTTTTCTCCATTTTCTATGGTAAAGCCCCTTCTCAGTGTCATTAAATTGTCAACTCTCTCTGTAAATACAGCTCTTTTTCCTGTCTGCCTTCCTAATTCATAAGCTACTAATATGCCTCCCATGGCAGGCCCTACCACTACATCAAAATCTATATCTTTCAGCTTTTCCACAATAACTGATATAACCTGTTCTGACTTATCACCATATTGAAGAAGCTTGGCACACTGAACGTATTCTCCGCTGTGTCTTCCTGATGACAGAAGAAAATGCCCTTTTAAGATTGCATTTGTTTCGTATAATATATCCAAAACGTTTATCATAATTAACCTCCTATTATTCCTATTATTTCTTTGATATCTTTTATTTTTTCTTTTTCCATAAAATCACTGATTCCATTTATTATGTCCATGCATATGTCAGGCTTTATAAAGTTAGCTGTCCCTACCTGAATTAGCGATGCTCCTGCCATTATAAACTCCACTGCATCCCGGGCGTTTGATATTCCTCCCATTCCTATTACAGGAATATCTACATTTTTACATACTTCATATACCATTCTGAGTGCTATGGGCTTAATGGCCGGTCCTGACATGCCGCAGGTTATATTGTCAAATACAGGCTTTCTTTTATATATGTCTATGGCCATAGCCTTAAAGGTATTTACAAGAGAGAGACCGTCTGCTCCTTCCTCCTGACAGGTTTTTGCCATTTCAACTATATCCTCTGCATTAGGAGAAAGCTTGACAACAAGAGGTTTTCTGCATATATTTCTTACCCTTTTAACTACTTCTTCTGCATCCCTGGTTTTTATGCCAAAGGCCATGCCGCCTTCTTTTACATTAGGGCAGGAAATATTAAGCTCTACTATATGAACTGAGGAGCTGTTTAGCATTTCTGCTCCTATTTCATATTCCTCTATAGTTCCTCCGCCTAAGTTTGCTATTACATTAGTACCCAGCTTTTCCATTTTGGGAAGCTGATTTTTTATGAAGTTTTCCACTCCGTCATTTTGGAGCCCAATGGAGTTTAAGAGGCCTGCCCGGACTTCGAAAACCCTCATTCCTTTGTTTCCCGGTTTTCCATTTAGAGTAAGGCCCTTTGAGCATATTCCTCCTAAATTACCTACATTATAATATTCCTTATACTCTTCTCCGTAGCCAAAGGTTCCTGAAGCTGCTATAACCGGGTTTTTAAAATTTAATCCAAACACTTTGTTTTCCATGGCTGCACCTCATCTAGTATTAATTCATCCCCTGAGAAAACAGGACCTTCCTTACAGGCTCTTTTTACTCCGCTTTTGGTCCATACAGCGCAGCCCAGGCAGGCGCCAACGCCGCAGGCCATTCTTTTTTCAAGAGATACGTATATTTTTTTATTATTTAAATCAGCCATTTTCAGCACTTTGTTCATCATTATCTCAGGCCCGCAGCAGTATACCCTGTCATAATCTTTAAGGTTTAAGATATCTGTTACATATCCCTTATGGCCTGCGCTTCCGTTTTCTGAAGCTGTAAAAACTCTGTTTACCATATTTTTGATTTCGTCTATTAAAAAGGGCTGATCCCTAAAACCTATGAATAAATCAGTATTATTTCTGTTTAGCTTAGTTAAAAGATACTCCATAGGAGCTATTCCTATTCCCCCGGAAACTATGGCTGTTCTGCCTTCATTTTCTATGCTAAATCCATTCCCCAGAGGTCCGTTTATTTCTATGCTGTCTCCAGGTTTTAAATCTTTTAAAATATTAGTTCCAACACCAAAAACCTTATATAAAAACCAAATCTCAGTATCATTTATCATATTTATACTTATTGGTCTCCATAAAACAGGCTCAAGATCCCAGCCTCTTATCATATAGAACTGTCCCGGCTTTCCTTTAAAGTTACCCTTTATTACCATCCTATATATACCATCAGCTATGTTGTAATTTTTATGTATCTTTACTTTTTCCATATTATATACCCCAAAGGTCATCTCTCATTCTTATTGATTCCTTTTTTGCTGCATCATAAAAGCTTAAACCTTCATATTCTTTTTTCTTGTATGCGAGAAGAATTCCTCTGGATGAATTTACAACTGCTCCATTTTTATTCTTTAAATATGGCTTAACTTCCTTTGATCCTCCGCCTTGTGCTCCATAGCCCGGAATAAGAAGAAACGTGCTTTCCAGAGTTTTTCTTATCTCTAAGGCTTCATCTATATGAGTACAGCCAACAACTCCCCCGATGCTGCTGTAGCCGCAGTTTCCTAAATAAGATTCCCCAATCTTATTTATCTTTTCTGCTACTATATTAAATACTCTCTTTCCCTCTTCTGACTTTATGTATTCTATATCATAAGCCCCCTGGTTTGAAGTTCTTATAAGAGGGAAAATTCCCTTTTCATTATTTTTAATGTAAGTCAGATATGGCTCAATTGAATCCATCCCCATATATGGATTTAGAGTTATAAAATCTGCTTCAAAATCTCCTGAAAAATGAGCCCTGGCATACATATCTGCAGTGTCTTTTATGTCTCCCCTTTTTACATCGGCAATTACTATTTCCCCATTTTCTCTTATGTATTTAAGCGTATTTTTATATGCAGTAAGTCCTTCTATTCCCAACGCTTCATAATAGGCAATCTGTACCTTATAGCAGGAAACGGCATCTGTTGTTTCATCTATTATTTTCTTATTGAAATTAAATAATAGGTCTGATACAGTTTCATAGTTTTTTGAAAATTCCTCAGGAATATAGGCGATGGAAGTATCCAGTCCCAGGCATACATTCCCTTTTTTCTCTACCTTTTTATACAGCTTATCTATTATCATAAACTATCTCTCCTCCCTTAATGGTACATATTATATCTCCATAATATTTCATTCCGTCAAATGGAGTATTTTTGCCCTTGGAATAAAAATTTTTGCTGTCTATAGTTATTTCTTTATTTATATCTATCAAAACTAAATCTCCATCACAGCCTATGTCCAGTCTTCCTTTATTCATGGATAAAAGGTCTGCCCCGTTTTTAGACATCAGCTCAGATAATCTGCCAAGGGTAATCCAGCCTTCTTTAACCAGGTTTGTGTAGCATACTGAAAATGCTGTCTCAATTCCTGATATGCCGTTTGCTCCCTTTAGCTTATCCTCAGCTGAGTGGGGAGCATGATCTGTTCCTATGGTATCCACATATCCATCCTTTACTGCATTTTTTAAATATATAACATCCTCATAATCTCTTATGGGAGGATTTACCTTAAACTTATTATCATATAAACCTATATGGTGAGGCATTACTTCGCAGGTTAATTTATTTCCTTTTTTCTTTTCATTTATTATGTACTCCATGGCGCCTTTTGTGCTTACATGAGCCAGATGAAGGCGGCAGGAAGCTTCTTTAGCTATCTCTATATTTCTCAGTACATTTATGTTTTCAGATAATCTGGAATTAATATTTATAAGGCTCTTATCTTCTGAGTGGCACATAACTATTAAGTTTTTCTCTTTGGCAATTTTCATGGCCTTGTACATCACTGCGCTGGATTCTACGTCAAAACCATCTTCGCTTATTATCTTTACCGGATCCTCTATTTCCTCTAAAGAACTTAAATCCTTCCCGTCAAAATCCTTAGTTATGGATATGCACTGATGAATGTGGACTTTTCCAATTTCATTTCCTCTTTTAATTACATCCAGTGCCTTTTCCATTGAATCAATAACAGGCATGGTATTGGCCATCAGGTTAACTCCTGTATAGCCGCCTTTGTTTGCAGCCATAGATCCGGACTCAAGAGTCTCCTTATAGGTAAAGCCGGGGTCTCTGAAGTGGCAGTGGGTATCTATGAAAGAGGGGAGAATATATAACCCCTCCCCGTCAATTACCCTGCAGGATTTATTTATATTTTTCCCTATTTCCTTAATCTTGCCGTCTTCAACATAAATGTCCCCATATTCTTCTCTTTTGTAATCAATTAAATTTACATTTTTAATAAGTAAATTCATGCTAACCTCTTATTCTTCAGAGAAAGTTACTATTTCATCACAGTACTCACATCTATATTCCTTAGTGTTTTCATTTACTAAGTGAAATATGTGGGGAGCATATTTTTCTACTGAAGTGATGCATCTTGGATTTTTACATTTAATTATGTTTTCCACGGATTCCGGAAGGCTGAGCCTGATTTTTTTAACAATTTTCTCATCTTCAATAACATTTATTGTAATATCAGGGTCAATCAGTCCTAATACCTTGTAGTCTATATCAATTACATTATCAATTTTTATGATGTCCTTTTCTTTCAGCTTATCACTTTTCACATTCATGATAAGAGCTACCTGGAAGTCTGCCTTATCCAGTCCTAAATAGTTGAATATCTTGTACCCGCAGCCTGCCATTATGTGATCTATTACCAATCCGTTTTTTATAGTATCAATATTTAACATTATTTCACCCCCAGTAATTTTGCGATTAATGCCATTCTTACATACATTCCATACTTAGCCTGTTTGAAATAAGCGGCCCTGCTGTCACTGTCTACCTCATAGGCAATTTCATTAACTCTTGGGAGAGGATGAAGAATTATCATATCAGATTTAGCTGCAGTTAGTTTATCCTCATCTAATATGAATCTGTCTTTAAGCCTTAAGTATTCCTCCTCGTTGAAGAATCTTTCTCTCTGAACTCTTGTCATATAAAGAATGTCAAGTTTTTCCATAACTCCGCTGAAGGATTCAACTTCCTTGTATTCTATTCCTCTTTTATCTAAAACTTCTTTTCTTATATAATCTGGTATTCTAAGCTCTTTTGGAGATATTAGAATGAATTTGTTATTTTCATATCTGGATAATGTTTTTATCAGGGAATGAACTGTCCTTCCGAATTTTAAATCTCCGCAAAGACCGATTGTAAGATTTGAAAGATTTCCTTTTAAAGATTTTATTGTTAAAAGATCTGTAAGTGTCTGGGTTGGGTGATGATGTCCGCCATCTCCTGCATTTATAATGGGAACTTCTGAGTATTCTTTTCCTATCTTAGGAGCACCTTCTTTAGGATGTCTCATAACTATTAGGTCTGTATAGCAGGCAACTGTTCTTATGGTATCCGATAAGCACTCGCCTTTTGAAACTGAACTGGAACCAGGCTCTGAAAAACCTATTGTTTTTCCCCCTAGTCTTGCCATAGCAGCTTCAAAGCTAAGTCTTGTTCTTGTACTTGGCTCGAAGAAAAGACTCCCCATCAAATAGCCGTTACAGATATTGCTGTAGTTCTTTTCGTTTTTAACTATGTCCTGAGCTAAGTTTAATATTTCATCCAGCTCCTCTAAAGTAAAGTCCATTGGGTCGATTAAGCTTCTTCCTTTTAACATAATTGTCCTCCTTTTTAACCTCTCGGGATAATTTAAAGGTATTAAAATCCCATAATTTATTGTTTCTATTTTTATAAAAATTATGAAATTTATTAATAAAAAAATGCCTTCCCATGGAAGGCATAAAATTACCACTGTATACCTTCCTGGTCTCTCGTACCATTTTAAAGGTTCATTTCCTGATAATCTTATCACAAGGTATTATTATGGTCAACATAATTTTAATTTATAATATTTCCTTTAGAGCTTCCAGTGCCAGCAAATACCCGTGGAATCCAAAGCCTGTTATCTGTCCAATGCA
>JAJBWD010000234.1:0-2845 GCA_032907345.1 Bacillota bacterium
ATTAACCTGGATGAAGTGGTACCAATGGCAGCTCTGCCTCACAGCCCGGGAAAGGTTAATACAGTAGCTGAGATGGCTGGACTGAAGGTTGATCAGGTAGCCATAGGCTCCTGCACAAATTCATCCTTAAGAGACTTACTCATTGTTTCAAAAATTATGGAAGGCGAAACAATTTCGGAAAATCTGCATATGACAATAAGTGCCGGTTCCAGGCAGGTTGTTGAACACCTTATTGAGAGCGGAGATATGAAATATCTTGTGGAGGCCGGTGCCAGAATGCTTGAAAATACCTGCGGACCATGTATTGGAATGGGATCTGCGCCCTGCACCAAAGGTATATCAGTTAGAACCTTTAACCGAAACTTTGAAGGGAGAAGCGGAACAAAGGATGCAGAGGTATATTTGGTAAGCCCTGAGACTGCAGCAGCTACAGCAATTAAAGGGGTACTCACTGATCCAAGAACCCTTGGTAAGTGTCCTAAATTTGAAATGCCGGATGAATTTATAATAAATGATAATATGATAATTAAGCCTCTGCCGGAAGAGGAGGCCAGGAAAGTTCAGGTTCAGTATGGTCCTAATATTGTACCTCTTCCGGATTTCTCAGAGCTAGCCGATGTGCTGAAAGGCGGAGCACTAATTAAGCTTCAGGACAATATAACTACTGACCATATAATGCCGGCAGGTGCTAAAATACTTCCCCTTCGAAGCAATGTACCTGAAATATCAAAACATGTTTTTGAAGCAGTGGACAGTAATTTCTATAATCGTGCAAAGGAAAAGAATGGCGGTTTTATTATTGCCGGAGACAATTATGGTCAGGGCTCAAGCCGTGAACATGCAGCCCTTGCACCAAAATATCTGGGGATTAAAGCAGTTATTGTAAAATCCTTTGCGAGAATTCACCTTGCAAATCTTATTAACTTTGGAATTGTTCCATTGACCTTTAAAAACCCTGCAGATTATGAAAGCATTGAAGTGGGAGATGAACTTGAAGTTACTATAGGCGATTTAAAGAGCAAAGTTATATTAAAGAATATCACGAAGAATATGGAAATTGAAGTAACTCATACCCTTTCAGAATCTGATGCAGAAATCCTGAAGATGGGCGGAAAATTATCCTGGATTAAAAGCAGAATCAAATATTAAAATTGGAATTATGGGGGTTATAAGGTTGAAAAAGAGTATTAAAGTAAGTTAAATATTTAAGAGTATAACAAATAAGCCATTTTACAATGACTTCAAAAAATTAAATATGTAGATAAAGTTAAGGTTATTCAGTTGCTGACTTAATCTTATAACCTTGGAACTGTGCCATTAAGATAGCCTGTTCAACCGTAATTTCACGATTAACAGGGAGAATATCGGATTTTCGGTAAAGTTCAGCATTATAGGGTTCTTTATTTTTCAACATGTTGTATAATGCTGTTAGAAGCATTCTTGCTATTGCAACGATTGCTTTCTTGTGACCGCGACGTTTTTTTAAACGAAGATAGCGGTTACGTATTTCAGGATGCTTTTCACTTCTTACCACAGAATTAGCGCATTGGACTAAAAGTGGTTTGATATAGCATCCGGCTTTGGAAACCCGAACAGATTTTTTCTTCCCTGCACTTTCATTGTTGGTAGGTGTAAGACCTGCCCATGAGCATAAGTGTTTCGCCGAAGGAAAAGCCTCCATGTTGGCACCAATCTCTGAAATGACAGTGATTGAGGAGAAAGGATTCTTAAATGATGGAGCGGTTAGGATTAGGTCGAGTTCTTGCTGATAGGGACTGGCGAGCGCAAGAATCAGTTTTTCTAACTCTGCTTTCCGGGATTCCAGGTTTTCGAAATGCTTCTTTATAATCTTTAATTTACCAGCCTGTTCCGGTGTAATATAACCATCAATGGCGAGCTCTAATTCTGAAATTTTATT
Organism: Bacillota bacterium; assembly: GCA_032907345.1. GTDB lineage: Bacteria > Bacillota > Clostridia > Clostridiales > Clostridiaceae > JAJBWD01. Next base: position 1,919 of record JAJBWD010000234.1, read on the forward strand.
TCTCATAGAGCCATAAGTTAAAGGTTCTAAATCAAAAGAAGTATCAAGAGGATTTTCAAGAATCTTATCCAGAATTCTTTTAGAACTTTTACCAAGAGTGTCCGAAACAACGTTCCCCAATTGAATGTTGGAAACCGTGAGACAGTTTTGGAGACGGTTCTTCTCACTGGACATAAAGCAGGTTAGTTTGTAACGATAGCGCATAAGGTCGCGCAGCTGACGAATATCAGCAGGCGGCATAAAGCTACCGGCAACAAGATCATGCTTAAACAAGTCAGCAATCCATTTCGCATCTTTCTTGTCAGTTTTTTTACCGCGAATAGCCTTAACATATTTAGGATGTGCAAGTACAATAGAACAACCTTTTTCTAAGACGTTATACACAGGAATCCAGTATTTACCGGTAGATTCCATGCAGACATCCTTACAATTATTATCATTCAGCCATTGTAACAGCTCTTTCAAACCTTTAGTGTAGGTAGAAAAGCGATGGCTTTTATAGGTGGTAACACCTTGATTGTTAGTGGAAGCGATACAGGCAACCACAAAAGTGCTGTGGACGTCAATTCCGCAACAGATTTTATACACGATTTTTAAAGCCATAGGGTACTCCTTTCTGAACTGAGAAGTTCGTAAAGATTATAGGGAGAGACGGCATTGACTGAACGCCTAGCATTTAAACGAGATTGTTTAAACAAAGATAAGGTTACGTGCTCAAAGGCACACTTATTTGTGCTTGAAAAGGCGTTCTACACATATAATTATGCGGTCATCCGTAAATCCGGACAGCCCACTCACCTCCCCGTGATTTGTAGTATACCGAGTATCCCTATAAATAAGATAATATAAGAATATTCGCTCAAAGCCAACCTTTTTCATTACGTTTTGTGCCTTGAGCGAAGCGAAAGGAATGGTTATAATTATGAA
>JAJBWD010000235.1:0-9202 GCA_032907345.1 Bacillota bacterium
AGAATTACCAACTGAAGATTTAGAATCAGGGGATATAGTAATTGTAAAGCCTGGAGAGAAAATACCTGCAGACGGAGAAGTTATATTTGGAGCTACCTATATAGATGAATCCATGCTGACAGGTGAGAGCATTCCAGTCCATAAGGAAACAGGTGATCAGGTTACCGGAGGAAGCATAAATAAAAATGGATATATAAGATTTAAGGCTCTTAGGGTATCAGGAGATACTACCCTTTCCCAGATAATAAATTTAGTGGAAGAAGCTCAGGGAAGTAAGGCACCTATTGCCAGACTGGCAGATATTATATCATCTTATTTTGTGCCAATAGTCATGCTGCTTGCTGTACTTTCATCTATAGCCTGGCTTATTGCAGGAAAAGACAGCGTATTTGCCCTTAAAATACTGATATCCGTTTTGGTAATTGCCTGTCCCTGTGCCTTGGGCCTGGCCACACCAACAGCCATTATGGTGGGTACAGGAAAGGGAGCAGAATACGGAGTTCTTATAAAAAGCGGAGAAGCCTTAGAAAACGCCCACAAGATTGATTTTATAGTATTTGACAAAACAGGCACAATAACAGAAGGGAAGCCTGAAGTTACTGATATAATAAGCAAAATGTATGATGAAAGCTATGTTTTGGAAATCGCTGCCTCATGTGAAAAATATTCAGAGCACCCCCTGGCAGAAGCCATAGTTAAAGAGGGAGAAATAAGGGGCATAAACTTTAAACAGGCGGAGAATTTTACGGCAATAAATGCAAGAGGAATATCAGCTAAAATAGATGACAAAACAGTTCATATCGGAAATAATCTGCTTTTAGAGGAAAATGGTATTAAAACAGATAAGTGGAGAGATACTATAGAAAGTCTTTCAAAAGAAGGAAAGACACCTATGCTTGTTGCTTATGGAGGAGACATAATCGGAGTAATTGCAGTTGCTGATAAAATTAAAGACAGCAGTGTGGAAGCCATTGAAAAGCTTCATAAGATGGGTATAAAAACTGCCATGATAACAGGAGACAATAAAATTACTGCAGAAGCTGTAGGCAGAAAAGTCGGCATAAATTATGTTTTATCTGAAGTTATGCCGGAACTGAAGGCTGAAGAAATAAAGAGACTTCAAAAAGAGGGAAATAAGGTTGCCATGGTAGGAGACGGCATAAATGATGCCATAGCACTGGCTCAGGCAGATATAGGGATTGCCATAGGACGGGGCACTGATGTGGCCATTGAGTCTGCGGATATTGTTCTAATGAGAAGTGATTTAAGAGACACCGCAAATGCTGTAAAGCTAAGCAGAAAAACCATAAAAAATATTAAAGAGAATCTATTCTGGGCTTTTATATATAATATTCTGGGAATACCTATTGCCATGGGTATTTGGTCCATATTCGGAGGACCGCTTTTAAATCCAATGATAGCAGCGGCAGCTATGAGTTTCAGTTCTGTTTCAGTTGTTTTAAATGCTTTAAGATTAAAAGGTATAAACCTTTAAAATAGGAGGAGATAATATGAAGAAATTATTAAATGTTGAGGGAATGAGCTGTAACCACTGTGTTATGCATGTTAAAAATGCGCTGATGGACATAGAGGGTGTTAAAGGCTGCGCAGTAAGCCTTTCATCAAATACAGCTGAAGTTGATCTGGATAAGGATATAGACGATGAACTTTTAGTAAATGCAGTAGAAGATGCAGGCTATAATGTAAGTACCATAGAAGATATTTAGTGTAAAGACCGTCCCGGGTTGGGACGGTCTTTTATTGAAATATGCTGTAAAATTAATATAATTTTTCATCTTCAAAATTGCTTCACAATTTAATAATACAATAAAGAAAATAGTAAAGGAGGTACTTTATGAGTACATTAATAGGAAATTATATTGGAACTTACGCAGGCAGATTCAGCGGAGGATTCAGAGGCGGTATGATGGGAAGAAGAGGCTTTGCATGTCTCGGTTTTGGCGGATGCATACTTCTTATATTATTGGTTGTAGCTGCATATTTTATATTTAAGAATATGCAAAATAAAAAAGAAAAAGGAAAAAGCTACGACGAATCCCTGCTTATACTAAACAACAGGCTGGCAGAGGGAGAAATTAATGAAGAGGAGTACAAAATAAAGAAAGAACTTTTAATAAACGATGAGAAAAAAATAAAAGACAGAATCATAGCAAAAGAGCCAATGGAGGTTCTAAATGCAAGATTTGCAAAGGGTGAAATAAGCGAAGAGGAATATAAAACCAAAAAGGAACTTTTGCTGAAAAAATAGAAAAGTAATGGCTTGGGATTACAAGCCATTTTTTTCTGCTTGTGATAATATTGTATCAGGGGTGATTATTTTGAATAAACTAAACATACTTTTAGTGGAAGATGAAAAGAAAATAAGTGAAATAACAAAGGCTTACCTGGAAAAGGAAGGCTTTAATGTGTTTGTCTCTTATGATGGAGAAGAAGCTCTTAAAATGTTTAGTGATAACCCCATACATTTAGTTGTTCTGGACCTGATGCTGCCTAAAATATCCGGTGAACAGGTATGTTATAGAATAAGAAACAAATCTGATGTACCGATTATCATGGTAACTGCAAAGACAGAACTGGAAGATAGAATAAACGGCATATCCATAGGAGCAGACGACTATCTTGTTAAACCCTTCAGCATAAGAGAACTTATAGTCAGAATAAAGGCTCTTATAAGAAGAAGCTATAGAGAAGACCCATTAGCCGATACATTATCCTTTAATAATGACTTAGAAATAGACTTAAATAAAATGGAAGTTAGGAAAAAAGGGGTCAACATCCCTTTTACAAATGTAGAATTTAATGTTTTAAAGACACTCCTTTTAAATCCGGGCCAGGTTTTCAGCCGTGATCAGCTGCTGGAGAAAATATCTGAATACTCCCATGAAAGTTATGACAGGACCATAGATACTCACATTAAAAATATAAGGAAGAAAATTGAGGATAACCCAAAGAATCCAGAATACATAATAACTATATACGGAGCAGGATACAAATTCGGAGGTAAAAATGAAAATTAAATTATCAAGAAAACTTTTAATAACATTTTTGCTTCTAAGCTTTGCTGTAATATTTACTACAGGACTTATGTCTAATCTTATAGTAGACAGAGAATTTAACAAATATCTGCAGGAAAATAATAAGATTAATATAAATAAACTGGTAGGAATAATAAGAAATTCCTATAGTAATCTGGACACTAATGAAATACAAAATACTGCTGAATCAGAAAAATTCTATGTGGAAATAGAAGATATCAGCGGTAAAACAGTATATACTACCGGAAAACAGTATCTTCAGGATAAAAGGTATCATATGAACATGATGAAGGGAAGGATGCCTGGTAATTCTTTTAATTCCGGTGATTATATAGAAGAAAGTTATGATATAGAGAATAATGGTACTAAAGTTGGCAAGATAACTGTAGGATATTTTGGAATATATAATTTCAGTGAGAAGGATGTAATATTTAAAAAGGCCCTTTATAAATCTTTTATGATTTCAATGGGAATAGCCATAATAATTGCAGTTATAATAAGCATAGTTATATCAAAACAGCTGACAAAGCCTCTTTCAATTATAAATAAAAAATCCTTAGAGATAAGAAAAGGTAACTTTAAGGAAAGAGAAGATATTAAAACCAGTACACTGGAGATAAAAGAGCTTTCAGATTCGATAAATTATCTGGCAGAGAGTCTGGATAAGCAGGATGCCCTCAGAAAAAGGCTTACCTCAGATATGGCCCATGAAATAAGGACTCCACTGACTATACTTCAAAATTCCATGGAAGCTATGATGGATGGTGTAATTAGTATGGACAGGGAGAAAATAGAAAGCTGTTATGAGGAAGTAATAAGAATAAATAAGTTAGTAGACAATTTAAAAAACATAGCCAGCCTGGAGGAGAGCAGCCTGAATCTGAATAAGACAAAGTTTGACATTAAGGAAGAATTAGAAAGAGTATGCCGGGATTTCCAGCCCTATTTCAAAAAGAAAAATATTATTTTTATAAATGAAATAAAAGAAAGCAGGCAGGTTCTGCTGGATAAAGACAAATTCAGACAAATTATTAATAATATTTTATCAAATGCTTACAGGTACTCCAATGAAAATGGAGAGGTACAGCTCACGGAAGAGATAAATGATAATAACATTATAATAAAGGTTTCAGATAATGGCATTGGAATATCTGAAGAGGAGCTGCCTCTTATATTCGAAAGATTTTACAGAAGTGATAAATCAAGAGACAGGGAAACCGGAGGAGCAGGTATAGGTCTTACAATAACAAAGGCACTAGTGGAGGCTCATGGGGGAAGAATAGAGGCAGAGAGTAAACCAAATCAGGGAAGCTGCTTTACAGTAATACTGCCATTGGAATAATTAATTAAATTATGGCAATAATTTAAATGTTTGAATTCTTCATTATTTTTAGTATAATTAAAATATAAGCTGTTTTAAATAAATTTTTGTATAAAAATTAAACCGGGATACATATTTTGGTTGTACTAAAGTAAAGATAAGGAGCTGAAGATTTTGAGAAAAAGCATATATTTAATATTTATTATATCAGTTACGCTGCTGCTGGGCTGTGGATCAAAGGATGCATCTTCCTCTGATATTCAGGATAAGAAATCCAATGGGGATGTAATTATAAATGAAAAAAGTACCTCGGCAAGTATATCAGATTATTACCCGCTTAAAGAAAATGTAAGGTATGTATATGCTGGTGAAGGAATGGAGTATGCTTCCAGTAATCTATATGTAGATTTTATAAAGGACAGTAAAATTCAGTATAGGGTTGTTAATGGCGGAACTACATCAGGACAGGTGTTTGAAATTAAAAATGGTGAGCTTAGAATGCTGGATTCTATTGAGGAGTTCTACTATAGGGACGATTTAACAGCTGAGCAGGGCCAAATGGTAGACATACTGTTAAAGGAACCTTTAACTAAAGGAAATTCATGGCTTTCAGCCTCAGGTAAAAAAAGATATATAGCAAGTTTAGATACGGAAGTTACAGTTCCTTATGGCAGCTTTAAAACAATCGAGGTAGTGACGGATAATGGAGACAGTAAGGTTTATGATTTTTATGCCAAGGGTGTTGGAGTTGTAAAAAGGATATTTAATTATAAGAACAATAAGGTTACTGTAAACTTAGAAAAAATATTAAAAGATGTAAAAGTTGATCAAACTGTTAAATTTTATTACCCTGAGTATAATAAAAATTTAATAGTTTATAGGAAAGTAAAACTAAGCCTAAAGACTAATGAACAGGTTAAAAATTATTTTGAAAAATATTTTAAAGAAAAACCTACAGCAGATGCATCTGCTGTTATAAGTAAGAAAACAAAGATAAATAAGCTATACTTAAACAGAGAAGAAAATAAGGTGTATGTGGATTTTTCAAAAGACTTAATAAAGGATATGAATCTGGGAAGCGGACCTGAGACCATGATGCTTCAGGCAATAACAAATACATTAGGTGACTACTATAATGTGGATAAGGTACGCATAACTGTGGAAGGCAAAAACTATGAGTCCGGTCATGTAATAATTGATGAAAAAAATCCATTGATGGTAAACATTAAAAATACTGTAGAAATTAAATAGAGTGATCTTTATAAAGCCCTGATGCAGGGCTTTATATTTTAAATAATATCCATTTGCAGGTCTCTATCTGATACTTAAGCTGATATAATTTCTCCATTCCATTTATATTGCTCTGGCAGTTAAATATTATGGCAGGACATCCCGCTATTTTTTCTTTTTCCCTATACACAATTTTATCTACATTTATTACCTTAAGAGATTTTTCTTCTTCTATTATCCTAAACCTTATAGGATTAGGCACGCCATCTCTTGTAAACCAGGCTATCATCTCAATTGGTTTTGCCACTATTTTCATAGTTTAACCGTTGCCAAAACCTTATAGAACGCTATAAAGCCTGTTTAATTCCCTGTTCAATGTGTCCGATTTTGTAATTCTATAAGAATACACTACTTTCGTTTGATATAACACTCCAAGGGCTTAACTTCGGATACAACGAATCCTACACCTCAAACATAACTATTTATGTAGTTATGCTGAATATCTGCTTAAATTAATTGAAGCATTAAAATCTCTATCTATTATAGCTCCACATTCTTCACAGATATAAGTTCTTTCTGATAGTGATAATTTAGTTTTCACATGACCACACTCGCTACAGGTCTTTGATGATGGATACCAAATACCCGCTTCAACAAATTCAATTCCATAAAATTCACATTTATATTGAAGCTGTCTTTTAAATTCGTATAATCCTTGCTGTGCTATAGCTTTTGATAAATATTTATTCTTCATCATACCTTTAATATTAAGTGTTTCCATAACTACTCTTGATGGCTTGGTTTTCACTATCTTATTCGTTGCTTGGTGTAAATGGTTATTCCGAATGTTAGATAACTTTCTATGAAGTAATCTAATCTGCTTTTCAAGTTTTATAATGTTGCTTGTTTTGACAAACTTCCTCCCTTCTTTATTTAAATCATATTTTCTTGACACTTTACGTTGCAACCTACGTAATCTTTTTTCTAATTTCTTAACTAATCCTGTTTTATTTATATTTTTAAAAGTCATTCCATTAGAGCATATAGCTAAATCTTTTATACCCACATCAATTCCTATACTTTCAGTAGTTAATTCTACTATTGGTTTTTCTTTTTTCATACCAACGGTTATAAACCAATACTTTCCGTCAAAACTTATTCTTGGATTAGTATACTTAACATTCATGGGTAATTGCTCTGCTGTTTTAATCCAATCTACTTTCTCAATTAAAACCATATTAGATTTAACTTTTAATTTTATATTATCATTATAGAAAGATGGTTTAGACTTTCTTTTACTTTTGAACCTTGGCTTATCTGCTAATCCCTTAAAGAACTTCTTATAAGCTTCACAACCATCTTTTACCGCTTGTTTAGCCACATTATTAGATACTTCATTAAGCCATTTTAATTCTTCTGTTTTCTTTAAGATAGTTAATTCTTTTCTTAAATCATTATCATATATAAATTCACCACCATTTTTATAGTTTTCTTCTTGTCTTGCTAAAGTCCAATTATAAATAAATCTTGCAGTACCTACTGATTGCCATAATTTTTGTTCTTGTTCTTTAGTTGGAGATAATCTAACTTTCTTCCCCAGTATCACTTTCTAACAACTCCTTAATCATTTTTTTAGCTTTATTTGCTCTTTTGCTTTGTAATCTACAACTAAAAACTGTGGTTATTCGAATTAAATCTTCAACTAATTCCTGTTCCTCTGTTTTTTGAGTAGTGTCTATAATTTCAATAGTAGTTCCATACTTATTACATAGATTTTCTCTTATTTCAAAACCAAATCTTAATAATCTATCTTTATATAAAATTACTATCTTTTCAACTTCTGAATTAGTTACAATATCCTATTACTTTTTTAGTTTCAATACCAAAATGGTTAAGTTGTTCTTATGAATAATATCTGTATCCTGTTGGGGCAACATGATGTGGTTTTAACATATCTTTTTTATCCCATTCTCTTAATGTTTGAACTATAAGTTTTGCAAATTCTCCTACTGAATAATATTTCATTTGTACCACCTCTTGAATTTATTAAATACAAACATTATATAAATTCAAGATTATTATATAAACTTCTATAATGTTTTACTAACTGTTAACTTGCCTCCTACAAAAAACTGGACATAACAGGGTAGCTGTCTGAGCCTGAGCCTCCGTTTACAGGCTTTAAGCCTGAGTATAAAAATGAGGAGCGGATCAGTGAATTTTTACCGTACTTTTCTCTGATATCATCTATTGCCTTATTGAGTTTTTCATCCTTTTCAATATCACCCTGATAAAATAATGAAAGCTGATTTTTTTCATTTGATGAAAGGCAGGATACGCTTACTCCCAGATGTCTTATTGGGTATCCGTTCCAAAGCTCATCAAAAAGCTGACAGGCAATTTCACCTATTATATTTGTTGAATCCGTGGAGAAATATAATTTTCTTTGCCTGGAGCAGCTTAAAAAGGTATTGCTTTTAACAGAAACAGATATAAGGGAACAAAGGCTGCCTGAGCTTCTCAGTCTCATGCCTACGGTTTCAGTAAGGGAAAAAAGTATTAAATGAGCCGTATTTCTGTCTTCCACATCAAAGGATATGGTAGTAGAGTTTCCTATGCCTTTTATTCCTAAAGGATTATCCGAATTTACCTTTGAATTTTCTATGCCGTTGGCATATTCCCATATAAGAAGACCATGTTTTTTTAATTTAAATTTTAAAATATCCAGATCAAAATTAGCCAGGTCTCCAATAGTGAATATGCCCATCCTGTTAAGCTTAGGTTTTGTTGCTCTTCCTACCATAAAAAGATCCTCTACCGGCAGGGGCCACATTTTATTTTCCACTTCTTCAGGAAACAGAGTATGGATAAGATCCGGTTTCTTGAAATCGGAAGCCATTTTGGCTAAAAGCTTATTAGTGGAAATTCCTATATTTACTGTAAATCCCAGCTCCTTTTTTATACTTTCCTTAATTTTAACGGCTGTATCAAAGGCAGCTTCATGAGATTTATCCTTACCTTCATAATCCATAAAGCACTCATCTACAGAGAATCTCTGGATACTGGAGGAAAATTCCTTAAGTATATCCACCATAGCATTGCTGCACTTCAGATATAGATTGTAGTCAGGAGGAACAATAGTAAGACTCGGGCACTTCTGAGCTGCTGCAAACAGAGACTCTCCTGTTTTTATATTATAACCTTTTGCCGGCAGGGATTTTGCAAGGACAATACCATGCCTGGTTTTAGGATCTCCTCCAACTACCGAGGGAATTGTCCTTAAGTCTGTCTTTTCTCCCTGGCTTAACCTGTAAGCTGCTTCCCAGGATAAGAAGGCGGAGTTTGCATCAATATGAAATATAATTCTCTCACTTTCCATGAGTAACATCCCTTTTCTTTATTGTATAATAATTATATCGAACAGGTGTTCCTATGTCAAGGGGGATAAAATTAAATAGGTACAGAGAAGTAAAATGAAAAAATAAATTCCGGATGTCAAAGTAAATTCCATAGAAGTGGTCATTCAGCTTATATAAAAAATAAAAGAAGGAGTTTTGCTCCTTCTTTATAGTTTAATATTTAAAAATTTTTAATC
>JAJBWD010000236.1:0-19267 GCA_032907345.1 Bacillota bacterium
AATAGGCGAACTAAATTCTGTTTGACATAATAAAAAATCTGTGCTATATTGAAACAAATGCTAAATAAAGGATAAAAATTCCTAAATTGTTTGTAATTTGTATATTTATTTAAAGGAGTGTATAATTATAAATTAATTTGGTTAAAATAAATAAGTTTTACTTATTTATTTAAATATATTATATGTTAAAAGGGGGAATTTCATTTGAAAAGCAAAAAGTTAACAGCATTAATGCTTGTTTCAGCTTTAGCTGTTACAACAGCATTTGCTGGATGCGGCAACAAACCTGCAGCATCAAGTGTAGACAAGGATCAGTATCTAAACGTTGTTTTAGCTCAGGAGCCAAAATCAATAGACGGATCAGTATCAACAGACCTGTATTCATCTCAGATCCTTAACGAGACTATGGAAGGGTTAACTAGAATCGAGCAGGACAAGGATGGTAAAGACGTAATTAAAGATGCAGGAGCTGAAAAGTGGGATATTTCAGCAGACGGTTTAACTTGGACATTCCATTTAAGAGACAATAAGTGGTCAGACGGAAAGGCAGTTACAGCAGGAGATTACGAATATGGAATAAAAAGAACATTAGATCCTAAACTGGGAGCAGCTTATTCCTTCTTGTTAATGCCTATAAAGGGAGCAGCTGAATACAACGATCCGAAGAGCAATGCTTCACCAGACGTTGTTGGAGTTAAAGCTCTAGACGATAAGACATTGGAAATAAAACTTGCAGGACCATGTGCTTATTTCTTAAATATAACTTACTTTAAGGTAATGTATCCTCAAAGAAAAGATATGGTAGAAAAAGCTGGAGACAAATACGGTTCAGAAGCTAATCAGCTTGTATACTGCGGACCATTCAAGATCGCAGAATGGGTTCATGGAAACAAAGTTGAATTGGTTAAGAATGACCAGTATTGGGATGCAAAATCAGTTAAATTAAATAAAGTAACAATGAAGATAATTACTGAACTTAACACAAGAATGCAGGAATTATCAAATGGATCTTTAGATTCAGCAGCAGTTACAAAACCAGAATGGATTCAGAAGTTAGATGCAACTAAGAAATTCGATGTTATAAAGGGATATGATCCATCAACATCCTATGATTTCTACAATGAAAAAGTTAAATTATTCAGCAATGTTAATGTAAGAAAAGCATTCACATTAGCAGTAACAAGAGAAGACATAGTTAAGACATTATATGATGGATTAGCTGCTCCAGCATATGGCTGGTGTCCACCATCACTGCAGATAGGCGGAAAAGACTTCAGAGAGTTAGTTAATAATCTGCCAATAAAGAAACTGGCTGAAGAAAATCCAGATCCGAAAGCACTTCTTATAAAAGGCTTAAAGGAATTAGGAATGGATCCGGACCCATCAAAGATTACTGTTAAGTATCTGGAAGCCGGAACAGATTCAACATCAAAAGATTTTGCTGAGTATTCACAGCAGATGTATCAGAAAGCTTTAGGAATTAAAGTTACTGTAGAATATGTTGAGTGGGCAGTATTTATGCAGAGAACAGATAAGATGGATTATGAAGTAGCAGGAATGGCATGGTCAGGAGACTACAATGACCCAATGACAGAGTTTGACATGTGGGTATCCGATGCTAATATCGTTCCAACAGGCTGGTCAAATACAAAATATGATGATCTTATAAAACAGGCTGGTTCCTTAGGAGCAGATAAGAACGATCAAAGAGCAGACTTATTCAAACAAGCAGAAGAAATTCTTCTTCATGATGATGCAGTTATAGCTCCAACAGTATTCAGAATGAGAAATACCTATAGAGCAAAATATGTTAAAGGTATAATGACACCGTTATTTGGTTCAGGATCAGAACTAAAATATGCATATACTGAAGGAAGACAATAATTAGAGAAATAATGTTGCAACAGGGCTTTGCCCTGCTGCAGCTTATTTTTTCATGTATATAAATATGGAGGGATGACTATGCTAAAGTTCATATTAAAAAGGATAGGCTATATGTTCTTAACATTGTGGATTATTGCCACAATAACTTTTATGTTAATGCATACTGTTCCAAATAATCCTTTAGCCTCACTTGGAAGAAAATTACCGGCAGCAACAGTAGCTAACTTTAACGCAAAATATGGATTTGATAAGCCAGTATTTACCCAATACGGGTTATTTTTAAGGCATATTGTAATGCACGGAAATCTGGGAGAATCTATAATTTTTCCGGGAAGAACAGTAGAAAAGATAATAAAAGATGGGCTTCCTATATCAGCAAGAGTTGGTGTTCAGGCTGTTGTATTCGGTTTCGTACTGGGTGTTACTTTAGGAATTGTTGCAGCATTTAAAAGAGGACGCTGGCCGGATTTTCTGGTTATGTTTATTGCCCTTTTGGGTATTTCAGTACCCAGCTTTGTATATGCATCAATATTGCAGTACTTTTTTACAGTAAAATTAACATGGTTTCCTACTTCAGGCTGGGGACATGGGATAACTTTAATAAAATATAGTTTCCTGCCATCCTTAGCTTTAAGTTTTGCACCTATTGCAACATATGCCAGATATATGAGAAATAACTGTCTTGATGTAATAAATCAGGATTATATTTTAACAGCAAAAGCTAAAGGTGTATCACAGCTTGCATTAACATGGAAGCATATTATTAGAAATGCCATACTCCCTTCAATAACAATTTTAGGACCGGAAATAGCTGGAATACTTACCGGATCTTTTGTTATTGAAAATATATTTGCTCTGCCGGGCCTTGGAAATTCTTTTATATCAGCAGTTACCAGCAGTGACTACACTATGATTATGGGACTCACAATATTTATTGCATTCCTGTATATTGTTTCACTTTTAGTAGTGGATATATTATACAGCGTAATAGACCCAAGAATCAGAATAACCGGCGAGAAGAGGTAGGAGGGGAATTATGGTAGAATTAAACAAAGAAAAATTTGAAATTATTGGTTGTGAAAATTCTGACTCCGAAGAAATATTAAGACCTAATATTACATACTGGCAGGATGCCTGGAGAAGGCTTAAACAGAATAAAGTTGCGCTTTTATCCCTGGCAATACTTTTAATTATAGGGATAATGACAGTTATAGGACCACATTTAACTTCATTTAACTATCAGATAAACGACTCTAATTTTAGAAATGTTAAACCAAATGGAGTCCACTGGTTTGGAACAGATAATTTAGGAAGAGATTTGTGGGCCAGAACCTGGAAAGGCGGACGAGTATCAATATTAATAGGATTAGTTGGTACTTTAATAGATTTAACTGCCGGCAGCATTTATGGCGGTATATCCGGATATTTCGGAGGATTTGTTGATGATATAATGATGAGGATAGTAGAAATATTAGTTTCTATTCCTTGGCTTTTAATTGTAATCTTAATTTCCTTAGTTTTAGGACATGGAATGTTTTCACTTATTATAGCTATGACTATAACCGGATGGTGCGGCATGGCAAGAATAATAAGAGGACAGCTCCTCCAGATAAGGGAACAGGAATATGTTATGGCAGCTCAGGCTCTTGGTGCTAAATCATCAAGAATAATTGCCAAGCATCTGATTCCAAATACCTTAGGTATAATCATTGTTTATATAACCTTTGATGTTCCAGCTTTTATATTTGGTGAGGCCTTCCTCAGCTATATAGGGCTTGGTGTTCAGTCTCCTGATACTAGTTGGGGTGCATTATCTGCAGCTGCTCAGCAGCTCTTACAGTTCTACCCTTACCAGTTATTTTTCCCGACACTTATGATAAGCTTGACTATGCTTTCCTTTAACCTTCTTGGTGATGGCTTAAGGGATGCATTAGATCCAAGATTGAGACAATAAGAAGGGGGGAGGCAGAAAAATGGATAGAATACTAGAGGTTAAAAATTTAAGAGTTTCATATCATACCTATGCCGGCGAAGTTCAGTCAGTAAGAGGTGTGGATTTTGATTTAAATAAAGGTGAAGCCTTAGCAATAGTTGGAGAATCAGGCTGTGGAAAAACAGTAACTGCAAAATCCGTTATGAGGCTTATTCAGGTTCCGCCGGGAGAAATTAAAGAGGGATCAATAATAAATTTTGACGGAAAAGATGTACTCTCCATGAATGAGGATGAATTAAGACAGCTGAGAGGCGGAGAAATATCAATGATTTTCCAGGATCCTATGACATCTCTCAACCCTACTATGAAGGTAGGTCATCAGATAGGTGAAAGCTTAATGATTCACAGAGGCATGTCTAAAAAGGAAGCCTTTGATGAAGCAGTTAAAATGCTGGAACTGGTTAATATTCCAAATGCCAGAAGAAGGGCAAACCAATACCCTCATGAATTTTCCGGTGGTATGAGACAAAGGGCAATGATAGCCATAGCATTAGCTTGTAACCCAAAAATTCTTATTGCAGATGAGCCTACAACAGCTTTGGATGTTACCATTCAGGCTCAGATAATAGATTTGATTAAAGACCTTCAGACTAAACTGGGAACAGCTGTAATTATGATAACCCATGATTTGGGAGTTGTTGCAGATATAGCTCAGAGAGTTCAGGTAATGTATGCAGGACAAATAATAGAAAGAGGAACAACAGATGAAATATTCTATAATCCTCAGCATCCATACACCTGGGCACTGTTAAAATCAGTTCCAAGACTTGATACTAAACATAAAAATGAACTTTATTCACTGGCCGGAACTCCTCCGGATCTTATAGCTCCTCCAGTTGGATGTCCTTTTGCATCCAGATGCAGATACTGCATGCAGATATGCAAAGAAGCTATGCCTGAAGAAACAGTAATCAGTGAAACACATAGAGTTCTTTGCTGGCTAAAGCATCCTTTAGCACCAAAGGTAGAGAAACCAGAAGGATTAGGAGGTGCTAAATAATGAGCGAAGTAAATAATAATGAATATTTAATAGAAGTAAATCACCTGAAGAAATATTTTAAAGTCGGAAGAGGCATGACTCTAAAGGCAGTAGATGATGTTAATTTCAAAATAAAAAAGGGTGAAACCTTAGGCTTAGTTGGAGAATCAGGCTGCGGCAAAACCACCTGTGGAAGAACAGTTTTAGGTCTTTACGGCGCTACAGAGGGTGAAGTTTTATTTAATGGAGTTAATATACAGTCTTTAGATAAAAAAGAAAAAAGAGAGTTTACAAAAAAAGCTCAGGTAATATTTCAGGACCCCTATGCATCCTTAGACCCAAGAATGACGGTTGGAGATATAATCGGAGAGGGAATAGATATACATGGAATATACAGCGGCCAGGAGAGAACAGACAGAATATTCAAGCTTCTTGATCTGGTTGGACTAAACAAAGAGCATGCTTCCAGATTTCCTCATGAATTCTCCGGAGGACAAAGGCAGAGAATAGGAATTGCAAGAGCACTGGCTGTTGAACCTGATTTTATAGTATGTGACGAGCCTATATCAGCTCTTGACGTATCAATTCAGGCTCAGATTGTAAATCTTTTAATAAATCTTCAGAAGGAACTGGGACTGACTTACTTGTTTATTGCCCATGACCTGTCAATGGTTAAGCATATATCGGACAGAGTAGGCGTTATGTATCTGGGGAAAATAGTTGAACTGGCATCCAGCGCTAATTTATATGAGAAGCCTCTTCATCCATATACGCAGGCACTTTTATCTGCTATTCCAATACCTGATCCTGATATTGAAAGGCAGAGAAAGAGAATTATGCTGGAGGGCGAAGTTCCAAGCCCAATAAATCCTCATGCTGGCTGCAGATTTGCTCCAAGATGCAAATATGCTATGCCGGAATGTTCTACTACGGACCCTGAGTTTAAAGAAGTGGAGCCAAACCACTTTGTAGCATGTCATCTGTTTAAATAAAATAATTTAAGGAATGGGAGACCATTCCTTTTTTTTATACATATAAGTCTTTGTTCAGAAATTTATGGAAGCAAAAATTATTAGAATAGGACAAGCTGTATAAATATAAAGACTTTTTATCCTGCTTTGAATAAAAATCTTCCCATAGTCAATAATATAAATGAATTTATTTTATTTTAGGAGGACAAAATGGGGAGAACACCGCTTAAAAAAAGGATAAAAAATAAAATTAAAAGTAATAAGGAACTGACAGAAGGTGAAATGATAAGAGAAAACCTGAAATATGAAATAGCAGAAGAGCTGGGCCTTATGGATAAAGTCAAAAGAGGAGGCTGGGGAGTTTTAACTTCTGAGGAAAGCGGCAGAATTGGAGGCCTTATGACTGAAAAGAAAAAAGAACTTCATCTTCCTAAAAATGAATTAGTGGATTGATGTTGACTAAATATATTATAATAATTATTATATTAATGAAATAGTTTTAAAATATTCATTTAGGAGATAAAAATGGAATGTTATAAGCTTTTCTCAGAAGTATATGATAATCTTATAAAAAATGATATAGATTATAAGTCTGTTTCTGACTTCATATATAAAAATATTGAAAAGGGCAGCAGCTTTCTTGATTTAGCCTGTGGAACCGGAAATCTTACAGAAAAACTTGTACCCTATTATAAAGAAGCATATGGAGTTGATTTATCCTGTGATATGCTGTCTGTGGCTTCATCAAAAGAATCTTTAAAAGCTGTAAAGTTTATAAATCAGGATTTGTCAGAGCTGAATATTGGAATAAGTTTTGACCTTATAACCTGTTCACTGGATTCAATAAATTATATACCGGATAAAAGAAAAGTAAAATCTCTTTTTAAAAGGATATATGATCACTTGTCTGATAAGGGCACATTTGTATTTGATATTAATTCCAGGTACAAATTATCCTGTATAATGGGAAACAACACCTTTACCTATGAAGATGAAGACTTATGCTATATCTGGGATAACTATTATGAAAAGGACAAGCTATACATGGATCTTACATTTTTTATAAGAGAGGGGAACCTATATAAAAGATTTTCTGAGCAGCATATAGAAAGGGCCTACACTGAAGAATTCATAGAGAAATCTTTAAAGGATGCTTCCCTTAAGGTGATAAAAAAGACAGATGGCTGGAGAGAAAAAAAGGTTTCTGCTAAAACAGAGAGAATAGTCTATTTTGTTAAGAAAATTGCATAATTAATAAATTACATTTTCAGTATAAAAAAACTTTGGTAATTAGTTATTTTTATACTGAAAAAAAGCCAAAATGTAATTATGCAGTTTCAAAAGAAAGGAAGATAATATGGATAAATTAATATACGGTACAGCTCATAACGGAGATATAAGAGTAATTGGAGTAATAGATACAGATTTAGTTCAGCATGCGAAGAATATTCATAACCTGTCAAAGACAGCTTCAGCAGCCCTGGGAAGAACGTTAACTGCAGGAGTATTGATGGGAGCCATGATTAAGGATGACAGAGAAGTTTATACCATATCCATAGACGGGAAAGGCCCCTTAGGAAAAATAATTGTAACTTGTAAAAATGGCAGCAAAGTTAAAGGATATATTTCAAATGGAGATGTTGAGCTTCCGCCTAAGGCAAATGGAAAGCTGGACGTGGGAGGCGGAGTCGGAATAGACGGCGAAGTGCTGGTAATAAAGGATTTAGGGCTGAAAGAACCTTATATTGGCAGGACACCTATTTCCACAGGTGAAATTGGAGATGATTTAGCCTACTATTTTACAGTATCTGAAGGAACTCCATCTGCAGTTGGACTTGGAGTACTTGTAAATAAAGACGGAAGCATAAAAGCTTCAGGAGGATTTATCATCCAGATGCTTCCGGGAGCAGACGACCTGGCAGCAGATCTTTTAACCTACAGATTAGAAGAAATTCCGCCAATAACAACTCTTATAGAGCAGGGAAATACAGCGGAGGATATGCTGGGTAATATATTTGAAGGAATGGATCTTAAGATTCTGGGTGAAATAACTCCGGAGTACGTCTGTGACTGCAGCAGGGAAAAGGTGGAGAAGGCTCTCATATCTATAGGTAAAAAGGATTTGACGGAGATTTATGAAGAGGGAAAAGAAGAAGAGGTAGTATGCCATTTCTGCAATAAAAAATATAAATTCAGTAATTCCGATATAGGGGATTTGTTAAAGAGAGCTTCCAAATAATATTGACAAAAGAAACAATTGAATTTATAATTTAAATTGTTCTGTGGCCAGTTAGCTCAGTTGGTAGAGAAGAGGACTGAAAATCCTCGTGTCCCTGGTTCGATTCCTGGATTGGCCACCACATAGGGCGCTATAGCCAAGCGGTAAGGCAGAGGTCTGCAAAACCTTCACCCCCAGTTCAAATCTGGGTGGCGCCTCCAAACAGCAGAAAAGCAGTCTATTCAATGAATAGACTGCTTTTTTTAAAACAGAATAATCAGAGTTACAGACCTTTATGCTCATAAAAAGTTAACCTATGGGCCTTTTATGTTTTAAGGAGACAAAACAAAGCAGAAAATATCGGGAAGTATTTTTTTTGCTGTGGTATTCTGAAGCTGAACTTGAGGTTTAGTAAATTTAAAGGAGCAATAAAATGAAAAAAGAGATACTTCAGCATTACATGCAAACAGGTACTTATACTTACCCGGGACTATACAAAGATTATTTTAAGAGTCTCCCTGATGATATTTCAGAACTTGGCAGATTAATTTGTTCACAGGTAATTCACCGTGTTACCTTAAAACAGGGAAATACAGGAGCTAACGAAAAAATGATATATGGTGATATGACAAAATATCCATGGTACAGATTACGCTGTGAAGATGATATTCTTATGACAGCTGCAGCAATGACAGCTGAGCTTTTTCGCCTGGACGAAAGCGGATTTACCTTTCAAAGGGCAGTAGAAAATAAATTAGTAGTTACCTGCAGATATGTTTCCGTACTGATGACTGCAATTTTAAAGGCTAAAGGAATACCCTGCCGTTCAAGAGCAGGGTTTGCACCATATTTTGTAGAAGATGCCAGCATTGACCACTGGATTAATCAATACTGGAATGAAAGTGAAAACAGATGGGTTACATTTGATGCTGATGGATTTTTCAATGAGGAGATTTTTGGATTTAATCAATATGATATACCGGATAATAAGTTCAATTGGGCGGAGGATACCTGGCTCAATATAAGAAAAGGAAAAACAGATGGGAAGTACTTCCTCTATGCAGACTGTCTGGGAACAAACTCACTGAAGGCATCCATAAGACAAATTTTTTATGATTTTCATTCATTAATGAATAATGAAATATCATATAAATTTCAGCCATATTATATAGATGAAAAATTCGAAACATTAACTGAAGATGATTTAATTGAAATTGATGTTTTGGCAAAATTAATGCAGGAACCGGATAAGAATATGAATAAGCTAATTTCTATATGGAATTCAAATCGTAAATACAGGATTTTAAACAGTCCATTGGTTGGAGACGGTGACAATGCACTCCTTTAATTATAAATATGGTAAGCAAATTATTTCCTTACCATATTTTCATTATGCTTCCCCGGTCAATAAGCTTACCGTTCCTAAGATAAACAGCTTCAATTTCATTTTCTTTTAAAAAATTTAAAACAGCCTCTCCATATTTGTAAAAGCTTAAATCTCCGTAAAAGGCCAGTACACCTTTGCCAATAAGGCCGCAGCAGCCTCCGATAAAGCCATAATCATAGCCTTTCAGGATAATATCTCCATAAGGAACTTTCAATACTTTTTTACCCTCTTTCAGCAGTATTCTTTCCATATTGTCATCACTTGTTATAAAAGCATCATCAGATAAAACTGCGGTGGAACATTTTGAATATCCCTGCCTGGTATTAATCAGCTTTTTCCCTTTAACCAGGGAAAGAAGTTTTGGATCTGTGCTGTCCAGTTTATGAATGAAAATATCCTTTAAATTTAATCCATTTAGAATAATATCCTCAGGGTATTTATTTTTTAATATTTTATCTGAAAAATGAATATTATAGTTAAGCTTAGATAAAAATAAGGTAAAGGATTTATCCATATCCTTATGTACTATTATATTTTTTTCATCAATTATATTTAAAAGCATGTCAGGATGATCCCATATTTCTTCAGGAAGTTTCTTTGATATAGGTATCTTTATGGGATTTATCCTTAATTTTATTAAATTGCTTTCTTCTTCCTCTGATATTTTCGAGGAAACAAAAACATTATTCATATTATCACCATTTTAAAAATATCACTGTTTTTCATTTTTGTATACACAATTATACATAAGGAAGTGATTATTTGCTGATAACTACTTTGTCCTATAAAGAAGAGAGAGAAGAGCTGAACCAGGATTTGCTTAACATGATTAATTATTATAAAAATAGAGGTATAAACTTAGGTATATCTGAAAAAATTAATAAGAATATTCATTTTATAAATCTGTATACTGAAGAAGATATATATATAAACAGTTTCAGGAAGTCTCTTTATTATTATATGGCCAAAATTATTTATGGAGCTTTGCTTTCTGAATTTAAAAAGGAAGAGCTGAAAAACTACATAGAGGATAATTTTTTCTATTTAACTCAGGAAGAAGAAAAGGAAATTGAAGAAAACTGCATTTTGGCGCTTAAGGGAGAAGAGATATGTGAGAAAACCATCTACAGCCTGAATGTTAAAAATCAGGTTACGGATAAGATTTTAGCCTGCCTCAATGAAAACTATCAGTTTAATCTGGATGGTTTCATTCAGTTCAGGAAAAAGGATATATATAATGATTTTAAAATGATATTGGAAAATGTAATAGAAGAGTTTTTTATTGAAAAGGAGTATAACGAGTTTATTAAGCTTTTAAAATATTTTATTGACATGGAGGATCCGAAGCTGAACAGGGTTGATATTATAATAAAGAGGGACGGCAGCTTTAAGGTTGTGGATGAAAAGGGAAAGGACATGATGGATATACTTCTTAAAAACATAAATGATTTATGTATGGTTGAAAATTCCAGTATGGATGATATGATAATGTCAGGCCTTATAACTACAGCCCCTAAAAAAATAGTTATACACTGCCGTGAAAACTCCATAAACGATGAGATATTGGAAACTATACTTAAGGTATTTGGGGAAAGGGTTATATTTTGCGATTCCTGCAGGCTCTGCAGCCGGATTAAAAGAAGAGGTTGACAAATTTTGAGAAGTAGTCTATAATTTCTACAAAAGCTATGATGAGGAAGAGTAATTATAAATCTTTTTTCAGAGAGAGAGCTGCCTGCTGAAAGGCTCTTATAAAGATATAATGAAAACCACCTCTGAGCCGGATGCTGAAGTTAGTAAGCATTTGCGCTGGGCCAGCGTTAAAGGCTTTAAGTGGGCTTTAGCCAAGTTAGGTGGAACCGCGGATATACCGTCCTATTTTATAGGATGGTTTTTTTATTTAGCAGATTATTTTTAATTTTTTAGGAGGGATAAAATGATAAAGGTAACTTTAAAAGACGGAAAAGTAATAGAGGCAGAAAAAGGAACCAAGGTAAGTGAAATCGCTAAGAAGATAAGTCCTGCACTTTATAAAAAAGCATTGGCAGCTAAGATAGATGGTGAACGGGGAGAGCTGATGGCAGATCTTAGTAAAGATGTCTCCCTGGAAATATTGACCTTTGAAGATGAGGATGGAAAATGGACACTCAGGCACACTGCATCCCATATATTGGCCCAGGCAGTAAAAAGGCTTTATCCAGAGGTTAAGCTGGCTATAGGACCTGCTATAGATACAGGTTTCTATTATGACTTTGATGCGGATTTTTCAATAACTCCGGAGATTTTAGACAAAATAGAAAAGGAAATGGATAAGATAATAAAAGAGGATCTTCCTCTTGAAAGATTTACTATTCCGAGAAATGAAGCCATAGAATTCATGAAGGATTTGAAGGAAAATTACAAGGTAGAATTAATTGAAGATCTTCCTGAAGGTGAAATCATATCCTTCTATAAGCAGGGAGAGTTTACTGACCTCTGTGCAGGGCCCCATGTACCTTCCACAGGATATGTTAAGGCAGTTAAGCTTTTATCCTTGGCAGGAGCTTACTGGAGAGGCAGCGAAAAAAATAAGATGCTCCAGAGAGTATATGGAACAGCCTTTACAAAGAAGAGCGAACTAACTGAGTATATAAACATGCTGGAGGAAGCAAAAAAGAGAGACCACAGAAAATTAGGCAAAGAGCTTGATTTATTCAGTCTCCATGAGGAAGGCCCCGGATTCCCCTTCTTTCACCCAAAGGGAATGATAGTAAGAAATCTTTTAGAGGATTTCTGGAGAAAAGAGCATACTAAAGCCGGATATCAGGAGATAAAGACTCCTCTTATATTAAATGAAGAGCTGTGGCATCAGTCAGGCCACTGGGATCACTATAAGGAAAACATGTACTTTACAAAAATTGACGGAGAGGATTATGCCATAAAGCCAATGAACTGTCCTGGAGGAATACTTGTTTATAAAAATGACATGCATTCCTATAAGGAGCTTCCTTTAAGACTTTCTGAACTGGGAATAGTTCACAGACATGAACTGTCAGGAGCTCTTCATGGTCTCATGAGAGTAAGATGCTTTACACAGGATGATGCTCATCTTTACATGACAAAAGATCAGATAAAGGAAGAAGTAATAGGAGTAATAAAGCTTATTGATAAATTTTATAAGATATTTGGATTCGATTACTTCGTAGAGCTTTCAACAAAACCTGAAAATGCCATGGGATCAGATGAAGATTGGAAATTAGCTACAGAAGGACTTAGGGGAGCTTTAGAAGCATTAAATATGAAATACAAGATAAATGCAGGAGACGGAGCTTTTTACGGACCTAAAATCGACTTCCACCTAAGGGACTGCATAGGAAGAACCTGGCAGTGCGGAACTATACAGCTGGATTTCCAGATGCCTGAAAGATTTGATTTATCCTATGTAGGACCGGATGGAGAAAAGCACAGACCGGTTATGGTTCACAGAACAGTATTTGGAAGCATCGAAAGATTTATAGGAATATTAATCGAGCAGTATGCAGGTGCATTCCCATCCTGGCTTGCTCCGGTTCAGGTAAAGATAATGAATATTACTGATAACCAGATGGAATATGTGAAGAAAATAGCAGAAGAGCTGAGAGAAAATGACATAAGGGTTGAACTTGATCTTAGAAATGAAAAAATAGGATATAAGATAAGAGAAGCTCAGCTGCAGAAGATTCCTTATATGCTGGTATGCGGAGACAAAGAAATGGAAGAAAACAAGGTATCCGTTAGAAAGAGAAAAGAAGGAGACATAGGAGCTATGACAATTGATGAATTTAAAAACCATCTTCTTGAGGAAATAGCTAAAAAGTGTTGACATTAATGGATTCAGACTGTATAATATTTATGTTAAGCAGAAACAGCCGTTTCTCACCCTACAGCAAAAGCTGGTATGGTTATGGTTTTAAAATCAGGACGGCCTAAGGCCGTCTTTTTTTATTATATTTGGAGGTGAATATTATTAGTAAAGGGTTCAAAGTAAATGAGGAAATCAGGCTTAAGGAGCTTAGACTTATAGGAGACGATGGCAGCCAGCTTGGTATAGTTTCCTCAAAAGAAGCTCTAGATCTGGCAGAAGAAAAGGAATTGGATTTAGTTTTAATAGCACCAACTGCAAACCCGCCGGTATGTAAGATAATGGATTTTGGAAAGTTCCTTTATGAACAGACAAAAAAGGAAAAAGAAGCAAAAAAGAAGCAGAAGGTTGTGGAACTAAAGGAGATAAGGCTTTCACCTACTATTGAAGATCATGATATAAATATTAAAGCAAACAGAGCTAGAAAATTTTTATTGGATGAGGATAAGGTAAAGGTTACAATCAGATTCAGAGGAAGAGAAGCAGATTATTCTCATATAGGTAAAGATATACTGGAATCATTCAGACAAAAACTGGAAGATATCTGTATTATAGAAAAAGAAGCAAAGCTTGAAGGCCGAAATATGACAATGGTATTGGCGCCAAAAAAAGCATAATTAAGGAGGTAGAATCATGCCAAAAATGAAGAGCCACAGAGGTGCGGCTAAAAGATTCAAAATAACAGGAACAGGAAAACTTAAAAGAGCAAAAGCATTCAAGAGTCATATATTAACTAAGAAGTCCTCAAAGAGAAAGAGAAACCTTAGAAAAACTGACTATGTTGATGCAACAGTAGAAAAAAATATGAAAAAAATGCTGCCGTATCTATAAATTGAGGGCGTGAAGGAGGTAATTAAATGGCAAGAGTAAAAAGAGCTGTAAATGCTCATAAGAATCATAAAAAGGTATTAAAGCTTGCAAAAGGCTACTATGGCGGAAAAAGCAAGTTATTCAGAACAGCAAATGAATCAGTTATAAGGGCACTTAGAAATGCTTATGTTGGAAGAAAGAACAAGAAGAGAGACTACAGAAAACTTTGGATAGCAAGAATAAATGCTGCTACAAGAATGAACGGACTTTCTTATTCCAGATTTATGAATGGCATAAAACTGGCTGGAGTTGACATTAACAGAAAGATGCTTTCTGAAATAGCAATTAATGATCCAAAAGCTTTCACAGATTTAGTTAATGTAGCTAAGGAACATTTAAATAAATAATTAAATTACATATTTGCTTCTTGAATTATGTAATTTTTATCAGGTAACTGCATATTTTTTATGTATTTACTATAAAAATAAAATGCGGCATTTAGCTGCATTTTTATTTACATATTTTTAAGAAGAGCAGAGGTGAGATTAGTGGTAGAACTTATAAGAAAAAAGAAGCTTACTCCGGTTCAGGTTTTAGCAATTGGTTTTGCTTCTATAATTTTTCTTGGAGCAGTTCTTCTAGCTCTTCCAATATCTTCAAAGTCAGGGGAAAGTACACCTTTTTTAAACTGTTTATTTACATCTACTTCAGCTGTTTGTGTAACAGGTCTGGTAGTTGTTGATACAGGAACATATTGGAATTATTTTGGCAAAACTGTTATTATGCTTCTTATAGAAGCAGGAGGACTTGGATTTATGTCCTTTGCTACGTTAGTTTCTCTTATTCTAGGTAAGAAAATAACGTTTAAGGAAAGGCTTGTAATGCAGGAGGCTTTAGGAACAAATACCTTCGGAGGGTTAGTAAGGCTTACCAGGTATGTGCTGTCATTCAGCTTCGGAATACAATTTATTGGAGCTTCTCTTTTAGCAACCCAGTTTATTCCTGCCTATGGAGTGCTGAAAGGAATATACTACAGTATATTTCATGCTGTTTCGGCATTTTGTAATGCGGGATTTGACCTCTTGGGAAATTTCGACTCCCTTACAAAGGTATATAACAATTACATTATAGTGCTGACAATAGCCTTTCTTATAATAATAGGAGGTATAGGGTTTACAGTCTGGGCTGAACTTTATAGCTTCAGAAGATTAAAAAAGCTGTCACTTCATACTAAATTAGTTTTAACTATTACTTCAGCTCTTATAGTTATAGGAGCAGTGCTTTTATTTATTTTAGAATATAATAACCTGCAAACCATAGCTAAGATGACTCTGCCGGATAAAATATTATCTTCATTCTTTGCATCTGTTACTCCAAGAACAGCAGGGTTTAACTCCATCTCTACCAGTGGCATGAGTCATGGAGGAAAATTTATTACGGTTATACTTATGTTTATCGGAGGATCACCGGGATCTACTGCAGGAGGAGTAAAAACTACAACTCTTGGTGTGCTTATATTTACTGTTATATCAGTAGTACATGGCCGGGAGGATACAGAGATATTTAATAAGAAGATAATTAAGGATATAGTATACAGAGCCTTTGCAATAATAGCTGCAGGTTTATGCATAGTGGCTTGTGACGTCCTCATTTTATCAGTAACAGAAAAAATGGCCAGCTTAGGGGCGGTACTTTATGAGGTAACCTCAGCCTTTGGAACTGTAGGACTGACATTAGGATTAACGCCATATCTTTCTATAATTGGCAAGATAGTTATAATACTTACAATGTATGCAGGAAGGGTAGGTCCCCTTACAATAGCAGTAGCATTGGCTAAAAATAAGAAGGTTACAGGAATAAAATACCCTGAAGAAAAAATAATGGTTGGTTAACAGGTATTTCCAAAGCTACCTTCGGCTGGTTTTCGTAACAAAATATCAAATGTTCACTGATTTTTGTTACGAAAAATCTAATTAAAGCTTTGGAAATATAAATGGGTAAAATATTCCCAAAGCTTCCTTTCGGATGTTTTTAAATAGAAAATATAGAGGTGGTATAAATGGCAGGTAAACAATATTTAGTTGTGGGTCTTGGAAGATTCGGCACTTCCGTTGCCAGAACCTTGTATAATTCAGGGAATGATGTTTTGGCAATTGATAAAAATGAAGAAGCGGTAAATGAAATATCAGAGCATGTAACTCAGGCAGTAACTGTAAATGCTACAGATGAAACATCTCTTAAAGCCATGGGCATAGGTAATTTTGATGTAGCAATAGTAAGCATAGGAACTGATGTTCAGTCCTCAATAATGGCAGTTCTTCTTTTAAAGGAGCTGGGAGTTAAATATATAATTGCCAAGGCCCATGATGATCTGCACGGCAAGGTTCTAAGAAAAATAGGAGCTGACAGAGTAGTTTTTGCTGAGAGAGACATGGGAATGAGGGTAGCTCATAATCTGGTATCCTCAAACATTCTGGATTATATTGAGCTTTCTCCAAGTTATGGAATAGTTGAAACTCTTCCTCCAAAGGGCTGGCATGGAAAGAGCTTAAATGAGCTTAACGTAAGATCCAAATTCGGCATAAACATAATAGCTATAAAAAGGGGAAAAGATGTAAATGTATCTCCAACTGCCGATGAAATAATTGGAATAAATGATATTCTTGTAGTAGTTGGCGGAACAGATGAACTGGAAAAATTGGAGAATATGGTTAAAGGCTGATGGAAAGAATAGAAAGCTGTGATAACCAACTGATAAAGGAAATTAAAAAACTTAAAGATAAAAAATGGAGAGAAAAATATAAAAAGTTTATTGCTGAGGGACTCAGGTTTACAATGGAAGCAGTAAAATCTTCATTTCCTGTTCCATATATTTTCATTCTTGAGAGCAAAGAAGACAAAATAACTGAAAGCGGTATATTATCTGAATTAAAAGCTAATACTAAAGTTTATATTTTATCTCCAAAGGCTTTCAATGAAATTAAAGAAACTGAAAGCTCCCAGGGTATAATATCAGTAGTTTCTTTCAGTGAATTTACCAGGGAAGGCGATGGATTTTACATACTTTGCGATAAAGTTCAGGATCCGGGAAACCTGGGCACCATTATAAGATGCGCTCATGCCTTTGACTCCTTAGGTGTAATACTGACTCCTGGCACTGTTGACCCTTATAATGAAAAGACTCTGAGATCCACCATGGGATCTATATTCAAGGTCCCTGTAATTAAAGACTATGACCTTTCCTTTACCAAGGGACTTAAAGATAAAGGATATAAATTAATCGGAACATCACTGAGTGGAAGTACTGACTTAGATAAAACAAAGCTTCCTTTTAAATCAATAATAGCCTTAGGCAATGAAGGAAGCGGATTATCTGAAGAAATTTCATCAATTTCAGATATTCTTGTAAAAATAAACATGATTAGAGACGCAGAAAGCTTGAATGTTTCCTCTGCAGCCTCTATAATAATATATGAATATGTAAAACAAAATAAATACAGCTAAGATAAAGAGAGTAAATATAAGAAAATATTAAGGGATAAAAAGCCATAGACTGAAAGCTTTTTTATGTTAACTTATATTGAAGTTCACTTTTGAGCTCTGCCGGTGATATGTAGTCGGCAGCGGTAATTCCGTTATAATATGAGTAGGACCAAAAGTCAAATTGGGTGGTACCGCGGATATATCCGTCCCTTTATAGGGCGGATTTTTTATTTTTTGAAAAAGATAAGGAGGAAATCATGAAGGAAAAATTAAAACAAATTAAGGAAAATGCTGTTAATGAGCTTAAACAAACAGCATCTAAGGAAGTATTAGAACAGATCAGAGTAAAATATCTGGGAAAAAAGGGAGAACTCACATCAATTCTTAAGGGAATGAAGGATTTAACAAATGAAGAAAGACCGGTTATCGGTAAGCTGGCCAACGAGGTAAGGGAAAATATAGAATCTCTTATAGAAAATGCAGCAGCTGACTTAAAGAAAAAGGAAAAAGAATTAAAATTCCAAAGCGAAGTTATAGATATATCTCTTCCCGGGAAAAGAAACATAATAGGTAAAAAGCATCCTTTAGAGCAGACACTGGATAAGATTAAGGACATATTTTTAGGCCTGGGCTTCACCATAGAGGAAGGTCCTGAGGTAGAATATGATAAATATAATTTTGAAATGCTGAATATTCCTAAGAATCACCCGGCAAGAGGAGAACAGGATACCTTCTATATTAATGACAATATAGTGCTGAGGACTCAGACATCACCGGTTCAGGTAAGAACAATGCTGAAGGAAAAGCCTCCTATTCGAATGATATCACCGGGTAAGGTATACAGGGCAGACAGCGTTGATGCCACCCATTCACCAATATTCTATCAGGTGGAAGGACTGGTAATAGACAAGGGAATAACCTTTGCAGATTTAAAGGGAACACTGGACTCTTTTGCACTTAAAATGTTTGGAGAAAACGTAAAGACAATTTTCAGACCTCACCACTTCCCATTTACTGAACCTTCAGCAGAAATGGATGCCACCTGCTTTGTATGCGGGGGAAAAGGCTGCCGTGTATGCAAGGGCAGCGGATATATAGAAATATTAGGCTGCGGCATGGTTCATCCTCAGGTTCTCAGAAACTGCGGAATTGACCCTGAGGTTTATTCAGGCTTTGCATTTGGATTTGGCCTTGATCGAATAGTAATGCAGTATTTTGGCATAGACGATATCAGGCTTCTATATGAAAGCGATATGAGATTTTTAAATCAGTTTTAGGAGGTAGAAAAATGAAAGCACCATATAAATGGCTTAAAGAATTTACAGATATTGATATAAGTCCTAAGGAACTGGGGGATAGGCTTACACTATCCGGTTCAAAGGTTGAGGAAATAATAAGCAAGGATGAAGAAATTCAAAATGTAGTTACAGGCAAAGTACTTAAAATAGAGCCTCACCCTGATGCTGAAAAGCTGGTTATATGCCAGGTTGAAGTAAATGACGGAGAAGTTATCCAGATAGTCACCGGAGCTGACAACATGAAAGAGGGAGACATAGTTCCCACTGCTCTTCATGGATCTTCACTTCCAGGCGGTGTTAAGATTAAAAAAGGAAAGCTGAGAGGAGTAATGTCAAACGGCATGATGTGCTCTAAAGAAGAGCT
>JAJBWD010000237.1:0-8302 GCA_032907345.1 Bacillota bacterium
AATAAAGTAAAAATTGGAGATTAATTTTCAAATTTCCTTAATTTACATTATTACAAATATGTTATAATATATTTATGTAAATTTGATTAGGAGTGATTATATGAAAGGAAAAGTAATTTGGGGTTTTCTATTTATTATTTTAGGAGTCATATTCTTAATAAATTCAATTTTTGGACATGAATTTATCAGCGCATCCGACCTTTGGCCTTTTATAGTTCTTGCTTTAGGTTTATCCTTTGAGATAAGCTATTTTAACAATAGAAAAGATCCAGGAGTATTAGTTCCCGGAGGAATACTTACTGTGCTTGGATTCTTGTTTATATTTGAAACATTTACGAATTGGAATTTTTCAGGCTACACCTATCCTATATATACTCTTTCTGTAGCTATCGGACTATTTCAGCTATATTTATTCGGAGAAAAAAAAGGCGGACTTTTGATTCCTGTGTTTATCCTTACAGCAGTTTCCGTATTTCAATATCTGTCAATATTCTATAAGGATATTTATAGATATTGTAATTCAAAGATAATATTTGCTGTAATCCTCATTTTCATTGGCTGCAGCATTTTGTATAACAATATAAAGAAACAATAAATAAAAATTGCATAACACAGGTTATGCAATTTTTATTTACATTGTATCTCCATTTTCAAAGGATTTTATAAACCTTTCCACCACTTCTTTATATTTTTCCTGATTTTTTGAGAAGCTTTGGGCATGGTCTCCATTTGGAGCTAAGTAAATAGATTTAGGACCCTGCTTAGCTTCATATAAATCCATAGTCATCTTTGGAGGAATATAGGTGTCTTTAACGCTGGTAATAAATAATATGGGAGACTTAATGTTTTTAATGTATTTAATTGGATTAATGTCTTTTAATCTGTATCTGCCTCTTATAAATAAAAACAGATTTGTAAGAGGAACTAAAAAAGATGAGTGGTACCTGGTGTCATCATTTATCCTGCATATAAATTCCTCCTGAAAATTACTGTAAGCACAGTCTATTATATAAAAATCGGCCCCGTCTTCTATACTGCCTGCATATAAAAGGGCAATTCCCGAGCCCATAGACTCTCCATGGATGCCGATTAAGGAATCCGGTCCCTTAATCTTTTTAATATAATCTACCATAGCTTTTAAATCATACCTTTCATAAAAACCATAGGAAATAAATTTTCCTCCGCTTTCGCCATGACATCTTTGATCATAAATAAGAACATCATAACCTAAGTTTATAAATATGAGAGCATACTTAATAGAGGAGTACCTGGAAACAGTAACTCCATGGCTTATGATAACTGTTTTGCTGTTATTATCCTTTGCCTTTAACAAAAATCCTTTTAATAAATACCCATTTGGAGATTTTACTTCTACATCCTGTTTTTTAAGTCTGTTAAATTCATCTATAAACCAGACATTGTTTTTCTTCTCCAGATCAACAATCTCATCATAAGTTCTTACCTTCTTATGCATAACAGAATTGGAAGAATAAATACCCAGAGAAATTAAAGGAATAAGAAGTATTGCTAAAACAGTAAATAAAATATAATAAAATATTTTAACCACCTCAATCCAACAAAAAATACTATAATTATTATATCATCATATGAAAAATTAAGTGGTTAAAATATTATTAACATTACTTTTTTGTTTCAACAGGCTGGTTTTCATTTCCTTTCTTATTTTTCTCTCTCATCTGTACTGGAGTGTTTTCAACAGCAGATGGTCTCTTTGTTCCTTTTTTAGCCATTTTATCACCTCCCTGTTATAATATTTGCATTATTTTAAAATTTATGTACTATATAAATTGAGGAGTTGTTAAAATGAAGGAAGTAATATTGAATTATCTGAAAGATAACGAGAACAAATTCATATCCGGTGAAGAAATAAGCAGCAGGTTAAATATAACAAGAGCTTCCGTCTGGAAGTATATAAATTCTCTTAAAAATGATGGATACCAAATTGAATCAGTTTCAAGAAAGGGCTATAAGCTGACAGGTTCTCCCGATATTCTAACCTATGAAGAGATACAGGCCTATCTGAAGACAAGCAGAATAGGAAGAAAAATTATATATAAGAAATCCATAGATTCAACTAATTCAGAGTGTAGGAGAATAGCAGATGCTGAATCAGAGGGTACAGCAGTAGTAGGTGAGGAGCAGCTAAAAGGGAGAGGAAGACTTGGAAGAACGTGGACATCTCCTCTTTACAAGGGAATATTTATGTCTATTATTTTAAAACCTGACATAGATATGGAGGAAGCGCCAAAGATTACAAGTATTGGTGCAGCAGCAGTATTTTTGGCATTAAAAGACATAGGAATAGAATGTCAGGTTAAATGGCCTAATGATGTAGTTATAAATGGAAAAAAAGTATGCGGAATTCTGACAGAAATGAGCGGTGAGATAAATAGGATAAATTATATAGTAATAGGGATAGGAATAAATGTGAATCTAAATGCTGATGATATTCCAGAGGATTTAAAGGATAAAGCTACATCACTGCTGATTGAAAAGGGAAAGAATATAGACAGAAGAATACTGCTTTCAGGTTTGCTTAACCATTTTGAAAATCTGTATGATGAGTTTCTAAAGGGCGATTACAGCAGGACAGTGTCTATATGCAGAGATAATTCATCACTTGTAGGAAAAGAGGTCAGAATAATAAAAAATGGGAAAGAAGCTGTGGGAAAGGCAATTGATATAGGCAAAGACGGAGCACTGATAATTGAGTATAAGAATGGTGAAAAAGATAAAATAATATCAGGAGAAGTATCTGTCCGGGGAATAGGAAGTTATAGTTAAAGCCGCAAAACAGCGGCTTTAACTATAATATAATAAAATAAGCAAACCTAAGCATTCTGAGAAGAACCAGAATTTGCAGATTTTCTATATAATCCTGATTTTATTAGGGCAGGGACAGCAGCTGAAGCTGTTATTGTAAGTACTGCTCCAAGTAAAATATCCTTAACTATAAAAGGAAGCAGTCCTTTTTCTATTGCATACATTACAGTTATGTTTTTTCCCATATACAGTTTTATTATAAAATACATATAGGGAACTCCTATGAGATAAGTAACAGCAATACCTAAGTAAACTGAAAGAGCGGCAATTCTAATATTAAAATTTTTGCTTTTTTCAGATACCTTTCCTACGGTGTAAGCAGCAAGGGCAAAGCCTATTACGTATCCAAAGGTAGGGGACAGTATATAAGCAGGGCCTGAAGAAGCCCCTGCAAATACCGGCAAACCTACAAGGCCTATTAATATGTAAACTATCTGTGATAAAAGACCCAGCCTGGATCCTAAAAGTATACCTGCAAAGCAGCATACAAATAATTGAAGAGTAACCGGCACCGGCGGTATGGGTATTGATATTTTTGCTCCCACTACTGCAAGAGCTGCAAAAATTCCAACAAGAATCATATCTTTAGTTTTAAGTTTCATAATAACCTCCAATTTATATAATCACATAATAGGATAATACAACAGGGAGGATGAATTGTCAACTTAAAAAATACTACTGGTTTACAATTAAATTTTTGATTTTTCCTTTGTCCTTATCATGTTATAAAAGACCTGATTTACCGGTGTTGGGATATTATATTTTATTCCCATATTGACAACTGCTTCAGAAAACATTTCAACTTCTGTTTTCCTTCCTGCCTCAATATCCTGAAGCATTGATGTTTTCCCTCCGGCACTTAAGGAAGGAAGGGTTTGATTCAGGAACAAATCTATATCCTCAGAGCTTAAGTTAATTCCTGCTTTAACTGAAATTTGAACTACTTCATTCATCAAGGCTTTCATGACTTCCCTGGACTCAGGGACTTCATTAAATACTCCATAGGGAGCTCCTAAAACAGCAGAGGACTGGTTTATACCTACGTTAAACATAAACTTGCACCACATGGCTTTTTCCATATTAACTGGAATGTTATATGGAATACCGCATTTATCAAATAAATCCTTAACTAAAGCAGCCTGCTCAGAGAGAACTGTATTATTTTTGTCTCCAAAGGTTATGTTCCCTAAATTTTTATAGGTTATTCTGCCTTTTTCCCTGACAATATCTGAACCCACTACAAAAGAATATAATATTTTGTTATTTGGATAATATTTTTGAATAATATCCTCGCTTTCTATTCCATTCAGCAGGGACATTATTATGGTATCATCCTTTACATTATTTTTAGATTCTTCAATTGCATCTTTTAAGCCCTGATATTTAGTTGCAATTATAAGAAGATCAGCCTTTTCTATATTAATATCCGGGGTAAAATAATTAAAATCTACCCTTTCATCATTTATAAAGAAACCATTATTTTTATATTTTTCTATTCTTTTGCTGTCAGCTGTTATTCCCAGTATATTACTGTCAAACTTATGTATTTTAGCTCCAAAGGAGGCCCCTATTCCCCCCAGACCTATAAGTGTAACTTTTTTTATCTCCTTCATAATAACCTCCATTTATATAAATTATCAATATTATATAATAAAAAGTTCAATAAGCCTAATGGTTTATTCATTAATTACATAATATTATAAATTTTTTTAATATAAATTTTCTGGCTAATTTAAATTTATAATCCTGCCGATTATTTTCATAATTAAGCCTGCCTTTTACAATCTGTCATCTTAAACACTGCAGTTCAGGGAAACTAAAATAATTTTTAAATTTTCAGTTTTCTGCATAAAAATGTATTGCAAAATTCCCCGTTAACTAATAAAATAGATTAAACAGAAAAATGAGGTGATTGTATGAAAGAAAAGCTTAAGGTGGGAATTGTTGGCGCTACAGGAATGGTTGGACAAAGATTCATATTATTACTGGAAAATCATCCATGGTTTGAAGTTAGTCTTCTTGCTGCCAGCTCTAGATCAGAAGGAATGACCTATGAGGAAGCAATAAATAATAGATGGGCATTAGAAGAGACTATGCCGGATTACGTTAAAAAGATGGTTATAGTTGATGCAGAAAATGTTGAAAAGATTAAAGAAGAAGTTGATTTTCTATTTTGTGCCGTTAACATGAAAAAAGATGAGATTAAAGCATTAGAGGAAAGATATGCTAAGGCTGAAATCCCGGTTGTATCTAATAACTCAGCTCATAGATTTACACCAGATGTTCCTATGATAATGCCTGAGGTAAATTATGGGCATATAAAGATAATAGAAAAACAGAAAGAAAGATTAGGAACAAAGAGGGGATTTATCGCTGTTAAGCCTAATTGCTCCATACAAAGCTATGTAATGGCTTTAAGTCCGCTTAAAAAATATGGAATAAAGGAAATGGTTGTATCTACTTATCAGGCAATTTCCGGAGCAGGAAAGACCTTTGAAACCTGGCCTGAGATGATAGATAATGTAATACCTTTTATATCCGGAGAAGAAGAAAAAAGCGAGAAGGAGCCTCTAAAGATATGGGGAGAGATAGAGGGCAGCGGGATTAAGCTTTCAGAAAATCCGGTAATCACTACCCAATGCATAAGAGTTCCTGTATCAAATGGACATTTATCAACAGTATTTGTTAATTTTGATAATAAACCTGAGAAGGAAGATATTATTAAGATATGGGATGAATATGTAAGCCGTCCTCAGGAACTTCAGCTTCCATCTGCACCTAAAAAGCCGTTAAAATATTTCAGGGAGGATAACAGGCCTCAGACTAAGATAGACAGAGTTTACGAAAATGGAATGGGGATAACCATAGGAAGACTTAGAGAGGACACTCTTTATGATTATAAGTTCGTATGCCTATCCCATAATACTTTAAGAGGAGCTGCCGGAGGAGCTGTTCTGACAGCTGAACTTTTAGCAAAAGAAGGATATATAACTAAAAAATAAAACTGCCAAATGGCAGTTTTTTTATTTATAGAATAGTAAGCCCAGTATACCGGCTAAAATCATAATTAATCCGGGACTTAAATTAAATACGGCAATTCCAACAGAAGCACAAACGCCAATCATAATATTCTCCATACTTATATCGGTTTTAACTAATGACTTAACTCCCAGGCCAATGATTAACCCCCAGGTGGCACTTCTGAACCCTTTTAATATTCTGTTTACAGATGAAAATTTTTCAAAAATCTTAAGTAAATTAAATAGAATAATTATTCCTGAAACAGGTACAATAAAACTTCCAATTACTGCAGCAGCAGCTCCAGATAAACCTGCTTCCTTATACCCTATATATGTAGCGAACTTAACTGATATAGCTCCGGGTATAGTTTCCTGAGCACCTAAAATTTTCATGAATTCCTCATGGGTAACCCATTTATAAACCTCAACAGCTTGATGTTCAATAAGGGGAATAAATGTGTATCCGCCGCCAAAGGATAAAAATCCAACCTTTAAAAAACCCATAAATAAATCTATTAGTTTTAGAATCGTCCCTATACCTCCACCCAGCATTTTTACTTTCAATTTAATTATATTCTGCCAGCCGGAGATATATTAATTATGCAGGTGATTTAAAAATGCTCCAATTGTGCATTACAATTTGTACATTATGAGCTGTAAGTTAAAAAATGGCAACGCCGGTTTACTATGATTTCACCCATCTTTCAATAAAGGAATTATCTATGAACTCCTTTTTATCAGCGTATATTCTGATTATATCTCTTAAATATTCAGCCCTGTAAGCTGTATCCTGATTTTTACTTAAGGACTCATAGCCGCTTCCCCTCTGAAGATAATCAGAGGAGGCAACACTGTATAATTTCTCATCTTCAAGAGGGTATCCATTTATTAATATTTTATCAATTTTATCATCAGAACAGTATATTTCTCCCCCTGATAAATGAAGCTTACCTACAAATCTGCCTCTAAAGCCGGGACCTCTTCCTTCCTTCAGACAGTTTGAGCCGTCTAAGGATTCCTCTAAGGCTTGTCTTAAATATTTTCCCTTTATATTAAAGGATGTGGGGTTAAGAGGGGAAGGGCATATTTCTATAAGCTTAAGGTCTGTGACCGGGCCTTTTTTTATTCCGCCGTTACAGATTCCTCCATTAATCAGCCCGATATCACATTTTAAAAAGTCTCTTAAACCATCGGCTATAAGGTTGCATATAGGATTTTCCTCAATGTTATCATGAGTCAGGGACTTATCTATGAAATATAAAGGGGAACTTAAATTTTTTCTGGCAATAATATTATTTTCCTTTAGAGAAGCTAAAACATGCTGATTTTCCTGCTCATCACCAGAACTGATTACTCCGGAATCCAGCAGGGACAGTCCCGAACCATTATAATCTACTATCATATATCCTAAATGTTCTCCATATTCACCGGCGCTGTTTATTATGGTTTTGTTTACTATTTTTGCTTTTTGAAAAAGCTTGTGATCGTGGGAGGATATTATAATGTCAATGTCTGGTATTTCCTGGGCAATGTTAAAATCTCTTTCTGTCCCGATATGATCAATTAAAATCACTAAGTCATATTTACCTTTATTTTCATTAAGTTCTTCTTTTATGGCTTCTTTGCTATTTTTTAAATGAAATCCTAAAAGAGGATTAAAAGGTCCTAAATCCGGGGACAATCCAATAAGAAGTATTTTTAATCCGGCTTTTTCTAATATGATGCTGCTGTTTACTCCATTAATTTTGCTTCCGTCTTTTTTAGTAAGATTTGAACTTATATAGGGTACCCTGGAGTTTGATGCCATATATTCCAATGTGGGGAGAAGAGCAAAGGTTTCATTGTTTCCTATAGATGCAGCATCATATCCTGCTATACTTAAAAGATCCGTTCCGGCCTGTCCTTTTGTTCCCTGAAGTGCAATATTTTTAAAATCCGTAAAGTCACCGGCGTCTAAAATCAATGTATTTTCATCCCTGACTTTATTTATTATAGAAGCTATTTTTGAAAAATTATCAAAATTACTATGAACATCATTTGTATGAAGTATTTTTAGCTGCATTTTTTTCTCCTTTAATTTAAATTCAGAAGGCTTGTACAATTTTAAATTATTAAATAAATTATAGTAATAATTAGTAAAAATGTAAACTAGTTAGTAAAGGACTTAATTTAAATTTTTAAAATAGCAGCACTAAGTGCTGCTAAATTTTTTCAACCAGATTGTCAATGTCCTTATATGCTTTTTTAAGGGCCTCTTCTTTTCCTATGTCAGTCATATCCACACCTTCCACTAATATCTTTTCAAATTCTTTGATACCTAAAAATTTAAATATGTCATGGAGGTAGCTTACACCGTGATTGAATTTAAAGGAAAGAAGCTTAGGATAATCTCCTCCTGAAGACTGAATATATACCATCTTTCTTATTTTGTCATCTAA
>JAJBWD010000238.1:0-5708 GCA_032907345.1 Bacillota bacterium
AATTACCTAATGAATGTATAAATATGGTTTATTGTGATAGTCCATACGGTCAAAATGTTAGGAATGAACGAGGTAAAATTAAATTTGATACAAAATGGAAAAATGAAGATGAGTTTTTAGATTGGTGTAGATTATGGCTCACTGAAAGTAAAAGAATTTTAAAACCTAATGGAATGTTATTTGTATGGGGTGTTGCTCCAATTATAAATGAATTATCACATATTCTAAATAAAGAATTAGAAATGAAATTTTATACTCAAATAATTTGGTATGTATCAGATGGATTAAGACCTACTAATAATTATTTTTATTCTAATCATCAAGTATTGTTAGGATATAGTAAAAACAATAAAGATATATTTAATAGTTTTAATAATCATGGTGGCATTTATAATCATTATACAGAAAAAGCAAATAGTTATAGTGGAACTAAAAACATGGGAACAGTATGGAAACATTGTAAAATAAGTAAAAATCATAAAGAAGGAACAGAACATCCAACTCAGAAATCTTTAGAATTAACAGACAGAATTATATTAGGTTGCTCAAATGAAAATGATATAATTTATATTCCATTTGCAGGAAGTGGGACAGAAATAGTTAGTTGTATAAATAATAATAGAAATTACATAGCTACAGAAATAAATAAAGAATACATAGATGATATTATTATACCTAGAATTGATAATTTACAAAATAAATAACGTTATAAAACAGAAATTTTAAGAGCATATAGAATTAATAAAAATGAAAGAAGGAATTTAATGAAATATGTTGGTAGTAAAGCTAGATTATCAAAAAATATTGCTCCAATAATAAATAAATTAATAAGTGAAAACAATATAAATACATATATAGAACCATTTGTTGGAGGAGCAAATTTAATACAATATATAAAATGTAAAGATAAAATAGGCTCTGATATTAATGAGTATTTAATTAATATGTGGCAATCTTTACAAAATGGATGGCTTCCGCCCAATGAATTATCAAAAGAAATGTATCTAGATATAAAAAATAATAAAGAGCAATACGGTAAAGCATTAGTAGCTATAGCAGGATTTTGTGCAACATATAATGCTAAATGGTTTGGTGGCTACGCAGGAATAGTACATACTAAGATTGATACAGTAAGAAATTATTATGACGAAGCTATTAGAAATATACAAAAACAAATATTAAATTTAATGGATGTACAATTTAAGCATTGTAAGTATAGTGACTATAATTTAAATATAAAAGACACTTTAATATATTGTGATCCACCATATCAAGGTACAACTCAATATTCTTATAATAAAAATTTTGATTATGAGAACTTTTGGGAATGGATAAGAAGAATGTCTGTATATAATATAGTGTTGGTAAGTGAATATCATGCTCCAAATGATTTTAAATGTATATATGAAAAAATCTTAACTACGACATTAGATAAAAGTAGCAGAAAAAAAGATACTGAAAAATTATTTATATATAATAATTAATAAATATGGAGGAGAATTATGAATCATGCATTATATAATGGAATTATTGATTATATAGAAAATAAAAGGGGTATAAAATTATTTGTTTATCAAAAATTATTTTTAAAAAGTGTATTAGAAAATAAAACCGTAAGTATGCCAATACGTTCAGGTAGACATATGATCTTAAAACTTGTCAATGATTATTTAATTTATAAACATGGATGGCATAGAGTTTATAATCAAGCAGAAGTTCATATAACATTACAAAATATTATAAAAGAAGATTCTGTTAAACGATCTAAAATGCACGATATGGTTAAAGATTTTGAAAAGAATGAAAATAAATTGAAAGAATATACGTGGCAATGGGAGAAAAATAAATAATAAATTAGAAGTTTTAAGTACATATAGAATTAATAAACAG
Source organism: Bacillota bacterium (assembly GCA_032907345.1). Classification (GTDB taxonomy): domain Bacteria; phylum Bacillota; class Clostridia; order Clostridiales; family Clostridiaceae; genus JAJBWD01. Next base: position 1,891 of record JAJBWD010000238.1, read on the forward strand.
AAAGGAGAATAAAATATTAATAGTATAGAAGAACTAAAAAATAAAATATTTAATGAAAATTGTATATCTAATAATCCAAACGTAGGTATGAATAGAATACCTGATAAATCTATTGATATGATACTTTGTGACTTGCCTTATGGTACTACTGCTTGTTCTTGGGATAGTATAATACCTTTTGATAAATTATGGAAACAATATGAAAGGATTATAAAAATTACTGGTTGTATTGCTTTATTTGGAAGTGAACCTTTTAGTTCTTATTTAAGAACTAGTAATATAAAATTATATAAATATGATTGGATATGGGAAAAAGGCAGAGCTAGTGGTTTTGTCCATGCTAAAAACAAACCATTAAAAGCACACGAAAACATTTCTATCTTTAGTAAAGGAACAACTGTACATAAGTCACAATCTAAAAATAGAATGTATTACGAACCAATAATGACAGAAGGAAAGCCATATGTAAAGAAAATTACTCAAGTTAATACAGGAAAATTAAATCACGTTCCGTCAGAATCCAATATGAATTTTGTAGGTACTGTTAATAAAAATAAAGGGACAAGATATCCAAGAAGTGTAATAAAATTTTCTATGCATAATGTTGGAAATATTCATCCCACGCAAAAGCCTGTTGATTTATGTAAATATTTTATAAAAACATATACAGCAGAAAATATGATTATACTTGATAATTGTATAGGTAGTGGTACAACAGCAATAGCTTGTTTAGAGACTAATAGAAACTATATAGGTTTTGAGTTGGATAATACATATTATAAAAAAGCTCAAGAGAGAATTAGTACATATAAAATTAATAAGAATTAGAAAGGGTGATTATTATTGAAGCTAATACAATATTAAACGAAGATTTTTTACAAAACAATTTACCAGATGAAAGTGTAGATTTAATAGTTACTGATCCTCCTTATAAAACTATTACAGGTGGTGATAGCAATGGAGTTAATTCAGAAAGACCTAAAGGTATGCTTAGTGGTAATAGAAAACTGTTTAAACATCAAAAATTAAAAATATCAGATTGGATGCCAGAGTTATTTAGAGTTCTTAAAACAGAATCACATTGTTATATATTTACTAATGTTATTAATATGGAAGAAATGCTTAGAGAAGCTAGATTAGCAGGTTTTAAATTACATAATATATTAGGATGGCTTAAAAATAACTGTACACCAAGTCAATATTATATGAAGAATTGTGAATATGTTTTATTTCTTAGAAAAGGTAAGGCTAAATGGATCAATGATATTGGTGGAAGTAAAACCATGCATGAATTTTCAAATAAAGATAATCCAATAACTATACAAATTAATAATATAATAGGACATAAATTACATCCCACTGAAAAACCTGTGGAATTATTAAAGTTTTACATATCTAATAGCAGTAAAGAAGGAGATATAGTATTAGATCCGTTTGCAGGAAGTGGAAGTACATTAGTGGCAGCTAAAGAACTGAATAGATACTACATAGGTTATGAGATAGATAAACAGTATTATTATATTGATATTAATAGAATAAACAAATAAAATCTATTTTTTAAGGAGAAAAAACATAATGGATGAATTAAAAAGTAATGTAAAAGAACTTAATAAAAGGCTTGAATTGTTCGAAGATGAGTGCTATGACAAAGATATAGATTTAGATGATTTAAAGTCTTATCAAGAATTAAAAGATGTGATAAATGATTGTGTTCTTGATGTCCCATATTTCGTGGATAAGCTACAAAAAATTATAGATCAATTATCATTTATATAATAAAATTAAAGGGGAGATTGTGATTAAAAATATTAATTAACAAAATTAATAAAAACCATTGAATAATATTAATAAAAGTAGTAATATATAGATATAGAATATTAATAAGAAAGGATTGGTAAAAACATGGGATTAATTTTTGCATTAATAGGCAGAAGTGCTTCAGGTAAAAGTACAATAGAAAAAGTTCTAGAACAAAAAGGATATACTAGGGTGGTATCAAATACTACTAGACCAATAAGAGAAAATGAGCAAAATGGAATAGATTATAATTATTTAACAGAAGATCAATTTAAAGAATTAGAGCAAAATAATCAATTAGTAGAGAATAATACATATAGAGGTTGGCAGTATGGTATAGCAAAAAAAGATATACAAAACTTAAATAAACAAAATTATATTTGTGTCATAGAACCTCATGGATTAATACAAATGCAAAATAGTTTAGGTAGCAACAAAATAATTCCTATATTTATATATAGTATAGGATATGAAAGATTAAGTAGAAGTATATTAAGACAGCCCAATACAAATGAAGCAGCTTATAAAGAAATATGTAGAAGATTTTTAAGTGATTACGATACATTTGATATATTTGAAAAAAATAAATTATATGAATATAAGATACATAATGTGGATATATCTCAATCTGTGAATATGGTAGAGAAAATTATAGGATATGAAACAGAATTAGCATTATCTAAATTACCTGATATACCATTGGGTTCTATAGCTAAAGTGATAACCTTAAAAAACAAAAAAGATGCAGGACATTTAATGAAACATATTGGACATGCATATAGGGTATTAAGTTATATTCAACCGAATTTAAGGAAAGAAAAAAGATATAAGCTCTTAATAAATAATGCAACTAATGAAACTGCATATTTTTTGAGAAGTGAATTACAACCTATATATAATGATTCAACAAATAATATATTTAAAGTTGAAGTATCTAAAGGTAAGTCACAAGACGTATTAAACCATGACTAACTAAAGAATATTTAGACGAATGTAATAAGGTTGCTAATAAATATAAAAAGGTGGATAAAGATGAAAATAAAATTAATAATGACAACCAGTGATTTAAAAAAAAAGGAGTCAATATCAATGATATTTATGATGTACAAGAGGTAAATATCATTGGGGATTCTTCTGGATATGACATTTTTTATAAAGTACAAAATAAAATAAATAAAACAGAATATTTGCATGATATGATAGTTAAACAATTAGAAGGAGACGAAAAAATAAATGAATTTATACAAAAATTTAATAAATTTGATGATATTAGCCACGCACACTCGTGACTTTAGTCATGAGTTAGTGGCTGAATAATATAGTACCAAATTATACTTGTATAAAATTAATAAATATGTTATGATTAATTTATAGAAAGGAAGTGTGGATTACATATGAATACCATAGAAAAAGGTTTTAAATATAGAATCTATCTTAATAAGTCTCAGCAAATGCAAGTTGAATTATTCTTTAATGCTAAAAGATTTGTTTGGAATTATTTCCTTAAACTAAATATGGATAGATTCCAAAATAAACAAAAAATATTATCTTATAATCAAATGTCTACACTTCTTACTCAATTTAAAAAAGATAATCCTTGGCTTAAACAATGTGAAAAATCTGTATTACAAAATACTTTAAAAGATTTATCTATTGCTTATACTAAATTTTTTAAAGGCTCTATGAAATATACAGATAAGACTTTACAAAAGGCTAAAAGGACAGGTAAACATCTTACTTTTTATGACTTAGATAAACATCCTAAGTTTAAATCATATAAAAATAATTATCAGTCTTGTAAAATTAATTTTACTAATAATAATATTAGAGTAGAAGAAAAAGAAATAAAATATACATCTACTGGTAAATATAGAAAACAATTTTGTAAGATTAAATTGCCTAAGATTAAGCAAGTAAAGATAGCATATTCAAGACAATATCAGGGTAGAATAGTTTCATCCACATTGTCAAGAGATACTGATGATAAATATTATATTAGTTTATGTTGTATAGATATTCCA
>JAJBWD010000239.1:0-5115 GCA_032907345.1 Bacillota bacterium
AATAGAAGAGCTGATAAAAGCCTCTGAAGACTTGAATTTTCAAGTTAAACCCTTAGAAAATGGCTTTACCTTTATTCCTGTTAAAGACGGTGAGATGCTTTCAGAAACAAATTTTAATCATCTTGAAAGAGAAGAAAAAAACAAATTATTTCAGGATGTGGATTATTTAAAAAAATTATCTAAAGAAATAATAGATTATATAGATGAGAATGAAGAAAATTATGTTGATGATATAAAGCTTATATTTAAAAATTATTTGAATGATGAAACTAAATCCATAATGGAAATAAACAAAATAGCAGATGGTGATGCTGAAGAATATTTAAACTTCATTATATCAAAAATAACAGAAGAAGCGGTAGATGAATTTTCATTAAAGTATGATGAAAACTATAAAGATATTGAAGCATTTATTGATGAATTCGGAGTAAAAGTTATTACTGATAATGAAAATATAAAGCATTCCCCTGTTATTTACCAGGATAAACCCTCTTTAAATAATTTATTTGGTAAAATAGAGTATGTCACGCAGAATTCTGTCTACACAACTGATATCTCCATGTTTACTGCAGGTGAAATAATAAGAGCCAATGAAGGCTGCCTCATAATGAACATAAATGATATTTTATATTTCAGGAATGTTTATTACTATTTGAAAAAAACATTTTTAAACTCTAAGGTTGATTTTGACTGGATTTCGGATTCTAATGAAATATTACCGTTAAAAACTATAAAGCTGGATAGTATACCAATAGATGAGAAGCTTATATTAATCGGTGATTATAACAGCTTTTCCCTGCTTAAAGCTTATGATGAAGAATTTTCAAAACTATTTCCTATAGTAATTCAGGTAAATCCTTTTATTAATATTAACCCCTATAATAATATGGTTTTAAAAAACAAAATATTAAAGATTATAAAAGACAATAATCTTCTTCCTATAAATGAAGACGGGATAACAGAAATATTTAAATATTTGTCAAGAAAAATAGAAGACAGAAAAAAATTATATTATAAATATGATGAATTAAAGGATATGCTGATAAAGGCAGATTTTTATGCATCTTTAAATAAGCAGTGTATAGGCAGGGAAGATATAATAAAAGCAAACAGCGTCTACGAAATATATGAAGACAGTTTATATGATGAATATTTAGATAACAAAATATTATTTAATGTTAATGGAAAATCTATTGGTGAGATAAATGGGCTTTCAGTACTGCAGACTGCATTAAAAACCATTGGAAGGCCCATAAAAATAACCTGTAGTTTGTCCAGTGGAGAAGGTAAGATATATGATATTCACAAGGAAAGCAGCTTAAGCGGGAAAATCCATACTAAATCAATATCAATATTAAAGGGATATTTAAACACATTGATAGATATAAATGAAAATATTCCTGTGGATTTTCATATAAATTTCGAGCAGGTATATTCCTTAATTGATGGGGACAGTGCTTCAGTAGCTGAAGCAGCAGTTATAATATCCAGCCTCTGCAAAATTGGAATAAACCAGAATATAGCAGTTACAGGTTCTATAAATCAGTTTGGATACGTGCAGCCCATTGGGGGAGTAAACGAGAAGATCGAAGGCTTTTATAAAGTTTGCAGCCTTATAGATTCCCCCAAAGGTAAGGGAGTATTGATACCAAAGATAAATAAAAAAGACCTGGTCTTAGATGAAAAAATCATAACAGATATAGAAATGGGTGATTTTCATATATATACTATGGAGACAGTAGAGGAGGCGTTAATAATTCTTTTAAATATTAAATCTATAGAAGAGATTAAAGATATAATTAAAAAGGGATATAAAAAAAGAAAGAGCAGATGATTCTGCTCTTATACATTAAATCGGAAATTAACTATATCCCCGTCTGTCATTATGTATTCTTTTCCTTCCAGCCTGTAAAAACCCTTTTCCTTTGCCTTAGCTTCACTGCCGCATTCAATAAGCTTATCATAGCTTATTATTTCAGCTCTTATAAAGCCTCTTTCCATATCGCTGTGTACTTTACCCGCAGCTTCCGGAGCTTTAGTACCAATCCTGATTGTCCAGGCTCTAACTTCATCTGTCCCTGCAGTTAAGAAGCTCATAAGACCAAGCAGCTTGTAGCTGGCATGGATCAGCTTATCAAGACCTGTTTCATTTAGATTATATTCACCTAAAAGCTCCAGCTTTTCATCATCTTCTAAAGTAGAAAGTTCTTCTTCCAGCTTAGCACATACAGTAATAAGCTGTGAATTTTCCTTTTCCACATACTCTCTGACTTTTCTCACAAGAGGATTGTCCTTACCTGATAATAAATCCTCCTCTGATATGTTCCCAACATATAAAACTGGCTTTGATGTCAAAAGGAAGAGTTCTTTGATGACCTTTTCTTCATCTTCAGAAACTTCCATTGATCTTACCGGTTTTCCTGCTTCCAGGCAGATTTTTATTTTATCTAAAAGAACTAAGTCTTCTTTTGCTTTTTTATCACCGCCTTTGGCAGTTTTAGCAGTTTTTTCAATTCTTTTTTCCATGGTATCAAGATCTGAGAATATAAGCTCCAAATTAATGGTTTCAATATCTCTTATAGGATCCACTGAGCCGTCTACATGGACCACATTATCATCTTTAAAACAGCGGACCACATGGACTATTGCTGCTGCCTCTCTTATATGAGATAAAAATTTATTTCCAAGGCCTTCTCCTTTGGAAGCTCCTTTAACTAAACCTGCAATATCATAAAACTCTATAGAAGTATATACCTTCTTTTTTGATTTATACATATTTTCCAATACATCTAATCTTTTATCCGGAACATTAACAACTCCCACGTTAGGTTCTATTGTGCAAAATGGATAGTTGGCTGATTCTGCTCCTGCCTTAGTTATTGCATTAAATAATGTGCTTTTACCCACATTAGGAAGTCCTACTATACCTAATTTCATTTTAAATATCCTTTCTTCTATATTAATTTTTCCTTATAAATTATACCCCACATAATATATTATTACAATTATTGATTTTAATTTTAAGGGTTTATACTTATTCACATTTACAGATAATATGAATAAAATGTATAAATCAGAAAATTGTATAATTAAAATCTGCATCTTAAGACTTACCATGCAATTTTTTGTAACGATTCATGGAGGGAAGTTTTGAAAATAAATAACAGATTAAATATGGTGCCGGAGAAATCATTTTATAACCAGGATGAAATATTAAAAAAAGGAAATAAAGAAATATACAACTTTGGCGTAGGCGATCCAAACCTAAAAATAAGGGAAGAAGTGGTGGAAGGTCTCTTAGATGGGCTGAAAACAGATAAATTTAATAATTATCCTCCTTACGATGGAATAATTGAATTAAAAAGAGAGATTATTAAATATTATAAAAACCTGTATGATGTAAATTTAGATACAGATCAGGTTATAATTACAATAGGGTCAAAAGATGCAATAGTAGGTTTAATTCCGGCAGTATGTAATTTTAATGACAGCATAATAATAACAGAACCTTCTTATCCTATATATAAGAGTGTATGCAGCCTTTGGGGAGTAAATTATAATAAAATACCTATTACCTCTTCTAATGATTATCTGCCAAATTTAAATATTGATGAAAAAATACTTAATGAATCAAAAATATTATTGATTAACTACCCCAACAATCCCACCGGTGCTGCAGCAAATGATAAATTTTATAAGGAAATAACTAAACTTGCGGATAAATACAATTTAATATTAGTAAATGACGGTGCATATAATGAAATAATATTTAATGAAAAACCTATCAGTCTCCTTCAATTTGATAATAATAACAAATCAATAGAAATAGGTTCATTTTCAAAAATTTATAATATGACAGGCTTCAGGATTGGTTATGCAGTTGGAAATAAAGAAGTAATTAAAGCAATGCTTAAGATAAAAAGAAATTTAGACTCAGGGCAGTTTATCCCCATCCAGTACGCTGCCATAAATGCCCTAAGATTAGGTGAGGAATACAGGAAATCGGTCTGCAGTGAATATTATAACAGAAAAGAAAAGCTGATAAGCATATTAAAATCTAAAAATATAAATTTCTTCAATTCAAAAGGAGGAATATACCTTTGGTGCAGTGTTCCAAAAGATTATAACATCGATGAATTTTGCTGTGAACTTGCAGAAAAGTATGGAATCATAGTTTCCCCTGGCTATAATTTTGGCACCACATCATATGGATATTTTAGAATTGCTTTAACAGGAGACGCAGAAATGATAGAAAAAGCATTTTCAAAATTAAAGATATACAGCTGAAAAAAGCTTGAAATATTCTTGAATTTATATGTATAATGATTGTATTGAGAAATTGCCTAGTTTTTATAAATTAGGCGATTTTAGCATTTAACAAAGAGAGGATGAAAATATGGTTAGCAGTATGACCGGTTTTGGAAGGGGAACCTCCGAAACAGAAGAGATGGGATATACTATTGAAATAAAATCAGTAAATCACAGGTATCTTGATTTAAATATTAAGCTTCCCAAAAGTTTGATTTCATTAGAAGGAAGAATTCGCGGCGAAATTCAAAATAAAATAAACCGGGGAAAGATAGACTTATTCCTGACTCAAAATGTATATCAGATAAAAAATGAAAAAGCAATATTTAATAAAGAGGTAGCAGACAGTTACGCTGCATGCCTTAAAGAAGTTAAAGAAAGGTATAAGGCTCAAGATGATATATCAGTATCACTTATATCAAGATTTCCTGAAGTTATTACACTTGCGCAGAAGGAAGAAGATTTAGAGGCAATATGGGCACTTATATGCACAGCTTTAAATGAAGCCATAGACAAATTAAACGCAATGAGAAATATTGAAGGGGAAAAGCTAAAGGAAGACATACTTATAAAGCTTTCCGGCATAGAAAAAATGGTTCTAAAAGTTGAAGAAAAGGCACCCCAGGTTCCATTAATCTATAAGGAAAAGCTGAGGAACAGACTAAAGGAACTTTTAGAGAATAACCAGGTTGATGAAACCAGGCTTTATACAGAGGTTACCATGTTTTCAGACAGATCCTGTATAGATGAAGAGATAGTAAGGCTAAAAAGCCATATATCCCAGCTGAAATCAACTCTAAGCCTGGA
>JAJBWD010000240.1:0-5921 GCA_032907345.1 Bacillota bacterium
ATTAAATGATTCTAAAAAACTTTCTAAAGTAAATATTATATTTATTTAAAAATTAACTATTTGTAAACCTTCCCATGATATAATATATGTGAGGTGAAATATATGAAGAAACTTAATATTCCTAAGACTCTTCTCCTTGGCTTTGGATTTTTTGCAATATCTGTAACTTGGTCCGTGTACAACTCTTTTATGCCAAAAATTTTAAGCAATTTCATTCAGAAGGCATCTCTAATTGGAGTAATCATGACTATTGACAACTGGTTTGGTCTGATTGTTCAGCCAACAGTGGGAGTCCTCAGCGATAATATAAACACCAGATTTGGCAGGAGAATGCCTTTTATATTAGTGGGTATGCCGCTGGCAATTATTTTTATAATTTTACTCTCCATGTCAAGCAGCTTAAAGACCATCATAATATTCCTGGTTTTAACTAATCTTTCCATGAGTATTTTCAGATCTCCGGTCATAGCATTAATGCCTGATATAACCTATCCTGAAAAAAGAAGCATGGCAAACAGTATTATTAATTTTATGGGAGGCATAGGTTCGGTTATTGCATATTTTGTTGGATCAAAACTTTGGGACAAAGATCCCAGATACCCATTTTTTCTGGCTGCCATACTGATGACCATATCGCTAATTATTTTATTTACATTTATTAAAGAAAAAAGAGATGCTCTTTTCTATGAAACGTCAGAAGAAATAAAAAAACCGAATTTTATTAAATCCTTTAAAGCTACATCCAATAAGAGGAATGTGGTATTTCTGCTGGGAGCTATACTTTTCTGGTTTATAGGTTATAACGGAGTTGAAACATTTTTCTCACTATATGGGGAAAAATACCTGGGTATATCCATAAGCGCTTCAGCTCTGTCATTTACATTTATTTCTCTTTCATTTTTAGTATTTGCCATACCTGCCGGAATTATTGGAACAAAACTTGGTAAAGGAAAGACTATAAAGATTGGAATTATTGGACTTATAATATGTTTCATCATTGCATATTTCTTAAAAGATATTAACGCCATTAGAATAGTTTTCGTTATAGCAGGGATTAACTGGGCTTTAATCAATATAAATTCCTATCCCTTTGTTACTGATATGGCACCCATTGGTGAAACAGGAACTTATACAGGCTTTTATTATTTTGTTTCCTCTGCAGCTGCCATACTGTCTCCCCCAATACTTGGAGGCATAATAGATTCTATAGGATACAGCTGTATGTTTGGCTTTGCAGCATTTTTCTTTATACTGGCATTTATTTCATTAAGCCAGGTAAAATATATACAGCAAGATTAGCAGTCTCCATTGGAGGCTGCCTTATTTTTTCCTATTACCGTTAAAGACAATGTCATAAATATAAGTGTGGAGATATTTAAAAAAGCCGGCGCCAAAAATCCCCCTATTGGATATGGCATTATCAGAATAATTAAATAGGTATATACTAATGTAAACCCGGGATTAAAACCTGCCATCCATTTTGGATATAATGTATCTTTTTTAATAATCATCCAGGAAAATATTCCGGAGCTTACTATTATCTCTATTCCTATTATTATAAGAATCAGAGTCCAGAAATAATTAAATTTATTCATCATCCCTTTTATGTATAAATTCGACTTTCCAACCTGATGCAGCAGCTGCCATCCGCTGCCTATATATGCATAAGACATGTGGAATGCAACTGCCATGCATGATGCATGAAATATGGTAAGTACTGTTATCAGAGCCTTGATTTTACCGCCATTTCTTAAGCTGTAATAAACTGCTATAAGCCCAAGTCCCTGAAGCGGAATTACTACTATTCCAAGAAAGGTTCCCAATGTTATTCTCCACATGGGTATAAGAGCCATGCTTTCAGTTCCAAGTTTGAAAAAGGAATAGGAACTGTTTGGCTTCCCTATTAAAATAAAATCACTGATTATAGTTAATATAATGGCCAGTATGCTTATTTTCAGGGACAATTTACTGATATCTTTCATAACATTACTCCATTAAACTTATTTTAGTACCATAAGCATGATATAAACTTAAAACTTGCTTATATATATCTTATTATTTTTAACAATTAATAGATATATAAATCATATATTTAACAACAGGACAATATTATAATCCTTGATGGAATACATCTCTTTTAAACAAAGTAAGTGATGTCTGCCAAGAGGAAATGTAACTGAATTAGCCACAAAAAAAGAAAATTTGGGAAGCTGGGGAAAATCATTTTTTTGGAATTTAAAAAATGATAGGCAGGAATAAAAGATTTTATCTTTCAGAGCTGATTTTATATGCAAACAGTTGAGAATTCATCTCCATATATATATAATTAGATTGAACATTTGTTCTAAAAGAAAGATAGGTGGAAAGATGGAATATATACAAAATTCAATGTTCGAGAAGAAAATGTATAATTCTCCTCTTGCTGACAGGGTAAGGCCCAGGAATTTAGATGAATATGTAGGGCAGGAGCATATATTAGGTCAGGGTAAGGTGCTTAGAGGGTTAATTGAAAGTGATAATATCCCATCAATGATACTATGGGGTCCCCCAGGGGTAGGCAAAACCACCTTGGCAACAATCATAGCTTCAATTACCAATGCCAATTTTATAACCTTCAGCGCAGTTACCTCAGGAATTAAAGAAATAAAAGAAGTTATGGCAAAGGCAGAGGACAGTTTTAGAAATGGACTAAGAACAGTTCTTTTTATAGATGAAATTCATAGATTTAACAAGGCTCAGCAGGATGCCTTTCTTCCATATGTAGAAAGGGGAAATATAACTTTAATTGGAGCCACCACAGAAAACCCTTCATTTGAGGTAAATTCAGCTTTAATATCAAGGACCAGGGTATTTGTGTTAAAACCTTTAGAGGAAAAGCATATTATAACTCTTCTTAAAAATGCTATAAAGGATGACAGAGGATTTCCAGGTAAAAAAATAGAAATATCAGAGGAAATGCTTAGCATAATTGCCCTGTATTCAAACGGAGATGCGAGAACTGCCCTTAATACTCTTGAGATGGCAGTTCAAAGTTCTAAGCTGCAGGATGGCGAAACCTGTAAAATAACAAGGGAAATACTTGAAGGAACTATGCAGAAGAAATCCCTGCTTTATGATAAAAAGGGCGAGGAACATTATAATTTAATATCTGCTCTACATAAATCCATGAGAAACAGTGATGTAGACGCAACCATATACTGGCTGGCAAGGATGCTGGAGGCCGGGGAGGACCCCTTATATATTGGAAGAAGAATAATAAGATTTGCCTCAGAGGATATAGGGCTCGCAGATCCCAAAGCCCTTCAGATTGCAGTGGCAGCTTATGAAGCTTCTCATTACATCGGCATGCCGGAATGCTCTGTTAATTTATCTCAGGCTGCTGCTTACATGGCACTGTCTCCAAAATCAAACGCACTATATACAGCTTATGAAAACGCTAAAAAAGATGCACTAAATACCATATCCGAAGGAGTTCCTCTTCACCTTAGAAATGCTCCAACAAAGCTAATGAAAGATCTAGGCTATACAAAAGGATACAAATATGCCCACGATTTTGAGGATAAAATGGTGGATATGCAGTGCCTTCCTGATAATTTAAAAGACAAAAAGTACTATAATCCTACAACTCAGGGAGTTGAGAAGAGCATAAAAGAAAGAATGGATCAAATTGTCAGAATAAAAAACAAACAAAGAGATTCTAAAAATGATTAAAGAAATTACTTGCTAATGATGATGTATTATGTAAATTTAGAGGTGAATTTAAAATGAGTGAATTTAAAATGAGTGATTTCTCACTAAATGGTAAAATCGCATTAATTACTGGTGCTTCATATGGAATTGGTTTTGCTATAGCTGCAGCTTATGCAAAAGCAGGGGCTTCAATAATTTTTAATGATATTAATGAGAAATTAGTTAATGAAGGTTTAAGGTCCTATGAAGAATTAGGAATTAAAGCTTATGGTTATGTATGTGATGTTACTGACGAAGATGCAGTTAATAATTTTGCCAAACTTATAGAGGATAAATTCGGAACTATTGATATTCTTGTTAACAATGCGGGGATTATTAAGCGTGTACCTATGCTGGAAATGAGTGCAGGAGATTTTCGCCGGGTAATTGATATAGATTTAACCGGACCTTTTATAGTTTCTAAAGCTTTCATTCCGGGAATGATAAGAAAAGGACATGGAAAAATTATTAATATCTGTTCAATGATGAGTGAACTGGGCAGAGAAACCGTCAGCGCTTACGCTGCTGCAAAAGGCGGATTAAAGATGTTAACCAAAAATATTGCATCTGAATACGGTCAATATAATATTCAGTGTAATGGTATTGGACCAGGATACATCGCCACTCCTCAAACTGCACCTTTACGGACTGAAGGAAATCCCTTCAATAGTTTTATCCTGTCTAAAACACCGGCAAATCGCTGGGGTACAACTGATGACCTGCAAGGACCTGCAGTATTTTTGGCAAGTGATGCCAGCAATTTTATTAACGGACACATTTTATATGTAGACGGTGGTATTTTAGCTTACATCGGTAAGCAGCCTTAATATTTTTATATTCTCAGAAAGGAAATTACATCAATTGTGACTTATTATTTTGACAGCCCTCTCTTTTTTCATTTCTTCTAATAAAGCTAACAGTATCAATGTCATACATATTATTACATTAATAACTATATAAGCAGAAAAATCACCCTGAGATGATAATCTTTTTATTATTATCCCTAAAAAAGCCCAAAGTACAGATACCGGGAAAAATATGTCATTTCTGTTCCAAATCAAAAGAAGTGTTATAAGTGTACCTAATGCTAATGCAAATATGGTCCAGGATACTGGGTTTAGTCCAAGTCCCCTCCATTTAACCTTTACAAGCAGCGCTGTTATATTTGCAATAGCTGCTATTGATATCCAGCCTAAATAAATGCTGAAGGGCATATGAACCATATATTTCACCTTATTTGAAACTTGGATTTTCCCTATTCCAAGCCGGGTGTATATAAAAATCAAGGATAAAAGAAGGGACAGCATGATGACAACGGATAGAAAAGTAAATTTATAATGCCAGGCAAAAATCCAGGATCCATTAAGAAGGCAGCTTATAATAAAAAACGGCCCTATATTTCTTACCAAATTGTCTCCATTTTCTTTAGCCTGAAAAATTATAAATATTAAAAGCAGCAGATATATCACTCCCCATATGGAAAAAGTTATTCCGGCAGGGGTAAAGAGATTAGAATACAGGTTAGACAGCTGGCCTGTAGTAACCCCGTTTATTGGAATAATGACTGCTAAAACGTTAATATATACCATAGTAATAAAAGACAGAATGTTGAGAAATCTAAAAAGTTTGTAATTATCTTCACTCATAATATTCACCCTTTTTATTTTATATGCTATTATTCCCTATTTATATATTAATACTTTCAGAATATTAATTCAATTTATAGCTGAATAAATTGAATAATTCAAGAAGGAATTAATAGGCAGCTATGCAATTTACTGAATTATTTTTAAATAACTATTAAATTGTAAGGAAATTATTGCTATAATTATGTATAAGATTTAAATTTCATTAAAAGTATTTTGGGGGCAAATATGAAAAATTTAATAAGTATTGTCAAACAATACCGGGGACTGAAAAAGGAAATTTACATAATTTTCACTGCCAGGATTGTAAACAGTATGGGGTGTTTTGTTTATCCGCTTTTGGCACTTATTATGACACAAAAAATAGGGCTCAGCACAGCTCGGACCGGGACGCTGATAACCACAGTTTCAATTTTTACAGGACTTTCCATGATAATAGGAGGAAAGGTAGCTGACTCCTTTGGAAGGAAAAGAGTTATTTTATTGTTTCAGGGGCTGGCAGCTATAGTATTTATTATTTGCGGTTTTTTAAAGCCAAATATTTCA
>JAJBWD010000241.1:0-3525 GCA_032907345.1 Bacillota bacterium
GTAAATCCATCTTCGGTTTTATTATTAGCGGGAGATGGAAATGAAAGAATAAAATTAGAAAATAAAATAAAAGAATTTAACTTAGAAGCAAATGTTATTATGACCGGAAATATTGTAAATGTAAATGAGATGCTGAGTGCCATGGATGTATTTGTTTTCCCCTCATTATTTGAAGGCTTGGGAATGGCATTAATAGAAGCTCAGGCAAATGGCCTGCCTTGTATAGTTTCAGACACTATACCAGATGATGCAATTATTACAGATCTGATAAAAACTATCTCTTTAAATAATGACATTAAATTATGGGCAGATACCATAATAAACGCAAAAAGAAATGACAGCAGTGTGTATTGGGAAAAAGTAATTAAAGAAGGTTATGATGTAAGTTTAATTGGCAGAAATATTGAAGCTGTATATGAAAATAAATAGCTGAGGGAATTGCATGGTTTAAAATTAACAGCCCAAATTATCATGCAATTCCCTTAACTATGTAATCACCTCCTATTATGGAGACTTAGGAGAGTATAAGCTGAATTTTTTATAATTTTTTAAAAATCAACAGATTCCCAAACAATACAAGCTGTGAAGAGATTAAAGCTACGTAGCAGGCTCCGTTTATTCCATATTCTTTAATTAAAACAGCGTATAAAGCTGCATTTGCAAGTAGGGTTATTAAATAAAGTATTTGCTGAACCTTGAACTTTTGAGCTGCATTTATTCCCTTGCCTAAAAACCTGCTGATATAGGACACGCAGGATGAAGCCATAAGGATAATGAAAATATTATAGTATCCTGCATATTCTGAGTTATATAAGAAAGTAAGAAGAGACTTGCCCCAGATAGTAACAATAGATAAAGCTATAAGTCCAAGCCCTACTGATACAGTGACTAATTTTAATATAGTGTCATTAAAACTGCGTTTAGATTCTTTATAATAATATGATAGTTTTGGAAGAACCGATTCTCCTAAAGAATTAATAATAATATCTCCGGACAAAACCAGGTAAGCTATAGAAGAGTAATATCCAAGAAGATCAGAACCTAAAATCCCCTCTATAAAATAACTTGGCAGGTATGCATTTAATGTATCAAGTATCAAAACAATACCAAGGGGCAGGGATATTTTAACAATACATAAGGAAATTTTCCTATTAATTAATAAATTAAATCTGTTGTGTTTTAACATAATGGGAATATCATATAAAAATAAAGAAATGCCCCATATCAAAGCTGCAGATAAAGCAGAAAGAAAAAGATTTCTTGTAAAATAGAAAATAAGTCCCATAGCAAACAGGGACAGTACTGATTTGATAGTTTTTGATATGCCGATAAAATGCATTTTATCTAACTTTTGAAAAAGTCCAAATATTATATCACATACAAATTCGAAAAATTTACAGAGGGAAACAGATAGGATTATTAAACCTGTTTCCCTTCCGAAAAAAAGGCCGACAATTACTGAAATAAATAAAGCAGTAACAGAGGATATAAGCCTGATATTAAAATAATTATTAAAATCAAAATTATCTTTTCTGTCTGTAACGTAAACTGTTCTTAAGCCAAGCCCTAAGAAGGTATACAGCGGTGTAGTAATGGCTATGGACAGGGAATATTGCCCAACCATGGAGGGTGATCCCAACCGGGTTATAATAATTAACATCAGTGCCTTTGAAAGAGTGTATATTAAATTGCCCACAAAAATCCAGGAGAACCTTTTTAATATTGAGTTTTTTTGAGGTGGGGGACAGGTGTCCACATATAATTTTACGTAGGATTCTGTCATTTTTTCAGAGGTAAACATATCTCTGGCCAGGTAATAGCTTTGGTATCCGTATCTGTAAATAAATGCAGGAGAATTAAGCAGAAATTCAATAGCTTTCTCTGCCTCTTCCATAGATTCATCACTGATCAGGAATCCATTTTTAAAAGGCGTAACAAGCTCCCCAATACCGCCCACATTACTTGCAATTATGGGTTTAGCAGCAAACATGGCTTCAATTATAGACATGGGAAGGGCTTCGCTTTTTGAAAATAAGGTAAATATATCAAAGCCCTCTATTAAATTCCGGGCATCATCTCTTTTCCCAAGAAAATATACAGAGGACTCTATATTCAAATCTTTTGCCAGTTTAATTGAAGGTTCCATCAGGGGACCGTCTCCAATTATGACCAGCTTTACAGCATACCCTTTCTTAATAAGCTGTGACACTAATTTTATAGTGAAAAATGGGTTTTTAGGTTCTTCCAGCCTCATTACAGTGCCGATAATAAAGGAATAGGGGCTGATATTTAATCTGTCTCTCAATGTTATCTTATTTGGAATATAATTACTGGTACCGTTATAAATTACAGTTGAATTATCTTTCTGTATCCATTTGTTTTCCATGCCATCCAGTCTTGTTTTATTTGATACACAGACTACCTTTGAACAAAGGCTGTTAGAGAGCCTTGTAATAAATCCAATCAGCTTCCTTTTAATATAGGAATCCTGTTTAGTTATTCCAAAACCGTGAACTGTGAAAATTATTTTAGGAACACGGCAGATTTTTGCCGCTATTGACCCAAGGACTCCCATCTTTGAGCTATGAAGGTGAACTATTTCGTAGCATCCTTTTTTTATTATTTTTATTAGCCTAATTAAAGTTATGAAATCATTTAATGGGGATATTTCTCTTTTAAGATTTTTAATTGTAATTAGATTTATTTTATTAACTCTGCTTTTGTTCAGGTCATTAATTATATCAATTAAATCACCATTTGGAGAGGTGACTAAGGATATTTCATAGTTATCTTCCTTAAGATTTTTTATCAGCTGATATAACACGCTCTGGGCTCCCCCTGTCTGAGACAGAGTTATACCGTATAATATTTTCTTATCTTCCATAAATCCTCCCTGATCATTGATTCAAGGAAACTGCATAATTAATTTTTGGCATTTAAATTATGCAAATTCCCCGCCTGTATATACTACTAAATAATCAGGGACTTTGTTACATAGGATTAATCCTTGATGTTAATAAGAGTTGAAAATATTATAAGTCCTCCTCCCAGAGCCTGAAACGCACTTAATGGTTCACCTAAAAAAAGTGTTCCGAATAAAACCGCTGAAATTGGGTCTATATAGCTTAGCAGGGAAGCCTTTTGAGCACTTACCTTTTCAATTGCTGAAAAATATAAAAGGTAGGCAATCCCGGTATGAAGTACTCCCAGAATAAGTATGGTTAAAAGCATTCCCATTCCGGTTATATGTATTTCATTTCTATATAAGATGAAAGGAAGAAGGAAGATGGCACTTACTGATATCTGAACTACTGTCCTGTCCACTCCTGGAAAGTTTTTGATTTTCTTGTTTATAAGTATTACTGAAGCATACAAGGAGGCGGCGGATATTCCTAACAGAAAGCCTAATGGATGGTTATAGGAGGAAGATATGGAAGACACATTCTGGCTGATTATCAGGCACAGGCCTGATAGGGAAACAAAGACAGAAAGCAGCTTTTTTAATGTAAGCCTTTCTTTTAAAAC
>JAJBWD010000242.1:0-7294 GCA_032907345.1 Bacillota bacterium
AAGACAGCAGAATCATCAATTTTAACATTAAAACCTGCAAACATAAGACTCACCTACTGGTCCTTAATTTTTCTCTCCCTATATATTACTTATCACCATCTCCATTTATTAATAAAAGTCAGGTTCTCATCTAAATAATATTATGCATATAATTATAATATTACATACTTGTAAAGGAGTGCTTATGGTTATATATCTGAAATATTACTTTATATTAATGAATATCTTAGGATTCTTATTCATGTATATAGATAAAGAAAAAGCAAAGAATGGTAAATTGAGAATAAAAGAAAGTATTCTTATTATTGCTGCAGTAATTGGTGGAAGTTTAGGCTCCTATGCGGGAATGCAAATATTCAGATATAAAAGTGAACATGGTGAATTCAAATATGGCATTCTCCTGATAATACTGATTCATCTTGTTATTTTTATTTACTTAGGAAATAATATTATATCAATTTCCAGATTTTCTATAGAAAGCCGAAATATCCCTACTGAATTTAACGGATATAAAATAGTGCAGATATCTGATCTCCATAACAAAGTTTTTTTTGAAAATAATAATAGACTGGTAAACATTATAAAAAATGAGAAGCCGGATGCCATATTCTTTACAGGTGATATTGCTGACAGAAGAAATTACAGTGAAGATAATATAATGCTTCTTATGGAAAAAATAAAAACTTACGCTCCAGTTTACTTTGTAACGGGAAATAATGAGATCTTGTCAGGAAAATTTTCATCCTTGGAAAAGAAACTGAAAGCCTGCGGTGTTATAGTTTTAAGAAATATTTCTGTTCTGGTAAAAAGAGGTAGCTCCGAAATATATATATCAGGAATTGATGATCCTGTTATTAATAAAAGCGAGTATGAAGAGAATTATAAAGATACTTCCTTTGCAAAAGAAGAAATTGAAAAGATAAAAAAAGATGGTTCCTATAATATTCTGTTATCTCACAGGCCGGAACTGTTTAAGCTGTATGCAGATGAAAAAATTGATTTGATTTTTACAGGTCATGCTCATGGAGGTCAGGTAATATTACCATTCCTTGGAGGAGTTATAGCTCCAAATCAGGGATTTTTTCCTGAATATTATAAAGGTGTATATAGGAATGAAGATACCTCCATGGTGGTAAGCAGAGGACTTGGAAACAGCTTAGCTCCTGTAAGGCTTTTTAACCTTCCTGAAATAGTTATTGTAAATCTAAAGGGTCAGTCATAAGTTTAAAATTCAAGCTTAAGACTGACCTTTTATTACTCTGCCGTTCTTTTTTGTTTTATTACTGATATGGTAACTGCCAGAAAGGCTGCAGCAAAGCCTAATGTTATCAGCATGCAGGTAATTACTGGCTGCAGATTTTCCAGATTGAAATTTTCCAGATTAGTTATCAGGTTATTAGCCTTAACATACCAGTAGGTAGGTGTAAAGCTGGCTATTTTTAAAACTGATTTTCCCAGGAATGCCTGAGGCACCATTACTCCGCCTATAAAGCAGCTGCCCAGGGATACCACATTTGCAGCAGCTGACATGGCATTTCTGCTTTTTATAAGATTTGCTATTAAAAAGCTGATGCTGAGGGCTGCCAGAGTAAATATAAGGGAATTTAGCAGCATCAGCAGTCCGTTTAGAGTAAACATGAAGCTGCTGTACATGATGAAGCTGGCAAATATCATAAGAAACCAGGTTATTACTGCAAAGCTTATATTGCCCAGAATCATCTGAAAATTAAAGTTTCGAAGTCTTACAGGTGAACAGATGTTTCTCATCTTCAGATCCTTGTCATTAAAGACCATCATTACTGAACATACACCTAATATCAGGATTGAGAATATAGCATAGGCTAAATAATTATAGTAATATTCAAATTTCGCCAGTATCACTGACTGCTTTGCAGAGCCTTTCATGTTAACCTGCGCTTTTTGAGACAAATCCTTAGCTGCACTTACTGCCAGTTCCTCCTGGGACATATTTTTAAAGGCATCATTGTAGGTTTTAACCGTATTAAAATACTTATTTATTAAATTATCCATAAATATGCTGCTGGTGGAATTTGGAACCGAGGTCTTTTCTATCTGAACTTTATTTCCGTTTAGAAGCTTTTCCGTAAAGCCTCTTGGTACCTTTATGATATATTCAGCTTCCCTGAAAAACAGTGCATCCTGAAGTTTTTTTGTATCATTTGGAATATTAATCAGGTTTGCATTTTTATTCAGGTAATCCTTAAAGCCTTCCATCAGCTTTGAATCTTTGTCCTCATTAATGAATACCACATTTATTTTTGATTCATTAAAGCTGGAACTTGTAGCGCTGTCATTAGAATTTGTAACCAGTATTGTAACCATGAAAAATACAAAAACGTAAATTAAAATCTGATTTAAATTTTTATATATAACCTTAAAAAATGATTTATAAACTTGCATATTTCTGCCTCCTTAATGCCAGGTACGTGGTTATGCTGAAAATCGCTGTAAGGCCGCAAAGCAGGATAATATTTTTAAAGAACTGGGTATGGGTATTATAATAATATAGTGAGTAGAAACAGTCTGTTATTAAATTTGCCGGATTTATATATCCTAAAAAAGGAACCTTTGTGTTTACTATATATTTCATTTTGTCGTACATCATGCCGGATAAAAATGACATCAGCATTGAAAGTCCAATAAGCAGTCCAACCTTAACACCTTCTCCTGCCTTTATTACGGAACCAATGCAGGTGCCGAAGGTTACTCCGGTTAAAGTTCCCACAAAACAGGTTAATAACATATAGCCTATCTGGGTTCCAAAATTAATTTTCAGCACAAAAGTCAGAAATGCCAGCAATATGAAAATATTAAAAAGGGATACTGTTGCTGCAGCCAGTACGGATACACCAAAGACCTTTAATTTATGTGTTGGTGCCGCATTTATCCTGGCTCCCTGGGGAGATAAATCTGCCTGTACCGCAATAACCTCATTAAGTCCCAGGAAGCCTCCATATAGACATGCCATAGCAATTAAAGTATAAAAGTAGTTAACGGAAGTATCCGGAGCTGCCTTGCTTGGCGAAACCTCTTTAAGAAAATCAGTTCTGCCGGATATGCTGCTTACCAGAATGTCATGGCTTATAGACGGATTAGTACTTATAATAGTATATATTGTGGATGAAGACTGCTTGTAATCGTCCAGAAAACTTTTTATTATGGTCTGTTTCATACCGGATTTCTTAACATATAGCTTTAACCCATTGTCAAAGTAAATATAGCCTTCTATCTTATTATCCTGAAGCAGCTTTTCTGCTTCTTCCCTAGATGTGTATTTTAAATCAAACAAACTGCTTTTTCCCGGATTTTTATTCGGATCTGATACAGATGTAATTGCTTCCTTAAAAGCAGCTTCCTTATTAAACTCTTCATTATTTACAACTGCAATTTTTATTTTTGAAAATGTTTCGGAAGTATTTGAAATATTTTTTAAAGTCAGGTTAAACAGTATTGAAAGTATTATTGGAAACAAAAGAGTCCAGAAAACCGTTTGTTTATCCCTTAGAATGCATTTCATCCTATATCTAAAATTATGTGAAAACATGCTTTTCCCTCCTTTAGTCCCTCAGCTCTTTGCCTGTTATTTCAAGAAATACGTCGTTCAGTGTAGGCGGTTCAGAATAAATCTTGCCTATGGAAATATTTTTCGCTTTTAAATAATCCAGAAGAACTGTAAGATTGTTCTTTCCTCTGTGGGATTTTACTATTAATAAATTATCCTCTATATCTGCAGAAATTATATTTGGAATTCTTCTTACATCATCCAAAATATTTTTATCAAATTTAAACATTTCAATGGTAATTTTTTCTCCGGACTTTATCATTCCCTTTAATTCCTCATTAGTGCCGGCTGCTATTGTTTTTCCTTTATCCATGATTATTATCCTGCTGCAGATTTTCTCAACCTCTGCCATGTAGTGGGAAGTATATACAACAGTAGCTCCTTCCCTGTTCAGCCTCTGAATACCCTCCAGTATATTATTTCGGCTTTGGGGGTCAACTGCCACTGTTGGTTCATCCAGGATTATAAGCTTTGGCTTATGGGCAATACCGCAGGCAATGTTTAATCTTCGGATCAAGCCTCCACTCAGCTTTTTAGGATAGAACTTTCTGAAATCATTAAGGCCTACAAAATCTATGGCTTCCTCTACCAGCTTTTTTCGCTTATTCTTATCTGTAATATAAAGTCCGCAGAAGTAATCAATGTTTTCATAAACTGTCAGTTCATTAAATACTGCCACATTCTGCATTATTATTCCAATATCCCGCTTTGTATCGTATGCATCCGGAGACATCGGCTTATCGAATATTTCAACACTGCCCTTATCATATTTAAGCAGCGATAATATACAGTTTATTGCTGTGGTCTTTCCTGATCCGTTTGGTCCCAGAAGTCCCAGGACCTCCCCCTCTCTTACTTCCATGCTGAAGTGATCCAGGGCTATAAGATCACCATATCTTTTTACCAGATTATCAACTTTTATTATCATAAGGATACCTCCAATTATTAATCGAATTTTTATGAAAGTCAGCTTAATCAGCCTTTTTTCTTTTACAATATTATCATACTTTTTTACATTGTCATTTGTAAGTGAATATATTCCTAACCGGCTATGACAAATGTAACGAAGTGAAAAAATTTCTTAATTCCTTATTTTCAAGATGAAAAAAGCCTAAAAGTAATTATGCAATTTCCTTAAGTAACTTGAGTACAGACAGGGTTTATGATAAAGTTAATATTAGAATTAACTGGATAATTTCTGCTATTGATTCCATATATACCTGTTATGAAAGACAGGCATTATAGAACTAATCGTAATAAACGAGGTTACCTGATATGAACAAACTGATTGATAAGCTTATAATTTTTTTATTCTGCTTAACTTTATATGTACCTGTTGAAAACAGCATATATATGATTGCACCTATTCTCACAGCAATTATATTCAGCGGTACTTTAAGCTGTCTGGATGACCAGCGTATTATTTCAGGGATATTTTCAGTATATATAATTGTATGCTTTATGGAGCCTTTAGCTTTGTTTTTTATTCCCCTTATATGCTATGATGTTCTGATTTTTAAATTCAGATGGATTTGGGCATTAGCTCTTATGCCCTACTTAAGTAATTTTAACCAGATGCTTATTGTTCCCAGAAGTTTAATTCCTGTAATAACCCTAACTGCTTATATTTTAAAATACCGCAGCATTTCTTATGAAAAAGTTAAGAAAGAATATATAAAGCTTAGGGATAATACAAAAGAAATATCTATACATCTGGAAAAAAAGAATAAATCACTTCTTGAAAAGCAGGATTATGAAATAAACTTAGCCATGCTGAAGGAACGAAACAGAATTGCCAGGGATATTCATGATAATGTAGGCCACATGCTGTCAAGATCAATTCTGCAGATTGGAGCTCTTCTTGCAGTTAACAAGGATACGGAAACAAAGGAAAGCTTAGAATCAATAAAGGATACTCTGTCAAATGCCATGGACAGTATACGAAAAAGTGTGCATGACCTGCATGATGAGTCCATAAATCTTGAGATTGAAATACACACTTTAATTAACAATTTCAATTTTTGCCCTGTTGAATTTTACTATGATGTAGAATCAAACCTGGATAAAAATCTGAAATACTGCTTTATAGCAATTGTAAAAGAAGCCTTGTCAAATATCGCTAAACACTCCAATGCTGAAAAAGCTTCCGTGAAAATTTGCGAACATCCGGCACTTTATCAGCTGGTAATAGAAGATAACGGGAATGAAATCAACTGCAAAAACAATAACGGCATAGGCTTAAAAAACATTTCAGATAGAATATCAGCCTTCAATGGTAACGTTAATATCAGCACTGACAAAGGATTTAGAATTTTTATTTCAGTTCCAAAGTAACCCCCGGGTAAGGTTATAACTGGAAAATTCTCCACTATTTTTCGCCCCAGGGGCGATCCGCGAAAGGAGACTTGAATAATGAGGGTAGTAGTTGTTGATGATGATAAATTAGTATGTGTATCTCTTAAAACCATATTGGAAGCAGACAAAGACATTTCTGTGGTGGGTATCGGAAATAATGGCATAGATGCTGTTAATTTATATAACAGTCTGCAGCCGGATATTTTATTAATGGATATAAGGATGGCGGACATGACAGGACTTGATGCCGGAGAAGCAATTTTAAAGGCTGATAAAGCTGCAAAAATATTATTTTTAACCACTTTTTCAGATGATGAATATATAATAAAAGCACTGAAGATCGGTGCTAAAGGATATATTATAAAGCAGAATTTTGAAAGCATTGTACCTTCATTAAAGGCTGTGTATATAGGGCAAAGTGTTTTTGGTGATGATATTGTTGCCAGAATTCCATCACTTATAAATAGTTCAAGAGAATCTGATTTTTCAGCCTTTGGCATTACGGTGAAAGAACTGGAGATCATTAGGTTAGTAGCTGAAGGATTAAGTAATAAAGAAATAGCAGGCAGCCTGTATTTAAGCGAAGGTACTGTTAGAAATAGTTTGTCTGCTATATTAGAAAAGCTGAACCTGAGAGACAGGACTCAGGTTGCCATATTTTATTATAAGCATAGATAAAGGACGGTTCTCATTATTTTATAACGATAAATAATGAGAACCGTCCCTAAATTTTCAATTATAGTCCTATCCTTTATAGGAATTCCCCATAAGGCTATAAATATTAACCAGCCTGCTGAGTTTAATAATTTCCATGCATGCACAATATTTATCGGCGAATACTACTATGAAAGTTTCCTTATATTTAGGAAGCTTTATGGTTAAAGGCCACATATGTTTCACTATAATGTCTTTTTCTACATCATTTAAATTAAAAAGCTTATTTGCATTTTTTAATGCAGTGTAGGGATGGGTAAAACCATGCATTCCATTATCTGATTTTGTTATATGCCAGTCATACAGGAAGAAATCATGAAGCAGTCCTCCCCTGGCTGCACTGCGGTAATCAAGTCCTATATGTCTGCATATCAAATAACTGGTATAGGACACATAAATGCTGTGCTGAAGGCAGGTTATATTGCTGTGCTGTATAAAACCTTCCATGGAACACACAGTTTCATTTTCAGCTAAATCACTAATGCAATTTTTATATTCCTGTAAATTTCCGGAATCTTCTTTTCTGTTCAGCTTTGATTTTATAAAATCTATCATTCAGCATACTCCTTATTTTCTTCTGAATCCTAAGTTTATATTTTAAGTTCAATTCTTAAAATATTTTTTCAAAAGCTATTCTTTTAA
>JAJBWD010000243.1:0-5452 GCA_032907345.1 Bacillota bacterium
GAACCTTAAAATCTCCCTGATAGCTTCCGGTAACTGCTGCACTCAGATTACCCTCTGAAATTTCTCCCATAACCTGAGTTACTTCCTGAATAGGCTTGACCATAGCTTCTATTAACTGATTTACTCCATCTACTATTGCCCTGAAATCTCCATAATGATTTGAAGCATCTGCTCTTGTATCTAACTTACCGGAAGCTGCTGCTCCTGATAACATTACAGCATCTTTTGCAAGTTCATCAACAGCATTTTTAACCTCTTTAAGGCTTTCATTTATACCTGTAAACTGCTTATTTACCTCTTCTGTATACTGATCCGCCTCTAAAACATCAGTATCAAAGCTTGTATTTCCCTTTGCCAGAAGCTTTAAGTTTCCTTCCAGTCTCTTAACTTCAGCTTTTGTAAAGCTGCTGACTCTGATAACAGGTGTTAAATCTGTTACAACCTCGACAAATCCTACGTTTTCTCCATTCTTATTTTTCAAATAGGAAGTATCCTGTTTATTATTCATGCCGCACCAGTCAAAGAAGCTTTGAGGATTACCTTTAATCAGCTGCTTAATTCCGCATTTTTCAGTATTGCAGATATTAGCTCCTGCATGACTGCAGGCTAAGCCAACACCTGCTTTTCTATTTTTAATAACTCCGCCCTCTACCATTAATTTCTCAAAGGCTTTATTCATGTATGTCCAGTTCATGTCATTATCCGTTACATGGATTGGGAATGGTATTGCATCTATAATTGATTCATACCAAACAACTTTATCTACTACTGTGTCTAAAGTTCCGTTTACTCCTTCAACTATCTTGCTATATTCTCCCTGATGAGAAGCCGCATCTGCTCTTTTCTCAAAATCACCTTCTATGGCAGCCTGAGAAAGCATATTTACGTCGTTTACCAGTCTTCTTATAGCCTCTACCATTCTTTTCATTGATGGTGCTATTTCATCCTTTTCATCCATCATTGGTATATCCATGCTCACATCACCTGCAGCTATCCTGTTCAAAACAGCAACAATAGAATTCTGAAGAAGATCAGCAAAGCCATCCATTGCCTGAGCCATCTGGCCTATTTCATCCTTAGTTTTCAAATCAAGTCTGGCTGACAGGTGGCCTCTGCTTAATTCATTTATCATATCAAGAGCCCTTTTAAGGGATTTTGTTATTATTTTTGAAATAAATAGTCCTATTAATATTGAAAATATTATTTCAATTAATAAAACTGCACAGGTTGTATATATGGTTGATTTAGCCTGTTTATTGTTATCTGCCACGATAGTGCTGGCATGATCTGCCATTATCTTGATTAATTTATCTATATCATCCTGTTCTGTTTTTGAAACTTTTCCTAAAACTCCATCATCTGAAATAAGATTTAAAACTTCCTGATCCTTATTGGAAGCAATCAAATCCTCAGTATTACTCAGCTGATTCATGTAATCTGTATTAGCCTTAGTAAACTGAGTAAAAGCTACTGTCACCTGTGGATCTAATCTGCACTTATTTATTTCCTCAATTAAACCTGCTATCTCTGTTTTTTCTTCTTTATATTTATTCAGATTAGCATCTATATCATCTTTTGAATTAGCTATAACTGCATCTCTGATATCTACTTTTATTCTTTCATAGGCAGTTGAAATACTGCCCATTTTTTCTATAGGTAATGTTGCATCCTGGTATATAATAGTACTTCCCGTTGATAATTTATTTACATTAAAAATGGAAAATGTACCCATTGCTCCTGCCAGTATGACAATTATTGAAAAACCTATTAATAACTTTGTACTCACCCTTTTATTAACAAACCATTTCATTTATTTATCCTCCTATCTCATTTATAGCATCAATATCATTATCGTTTAGAAGTTTTTTACAGTCTATTAAAAGCTTTACATCGTTTCCTGTTTTTCCAATAGCACTTATGTATCTGTTTTTAGCTCCTTTGTTTATATCAGGGGGAGGTACTATCTGGTCCTCTGGTATTGGCAGCACCTCAGATACTCTGTCTACTATAAGCCCAACAGATATATTGCCAATTTCAACTACTACAATACAGGTTCTGTCATCATAAGCTCTTTCTTCCTTTTTAAACCTTAACCTTACATCCATAACAGGGATTATTTTCCCCCTCAGGTTTATTACACCCTTGATATAGCTTTCCAGCTCCGGAACTACTGTAATTGCCTGAATCCCTACAATTTCTGTTACATATCTGATTTCTATTCCATATTCTTCTTTTCATATAGAAAATATCAGATATTTACCCTTTAGGGTATCTTCTTCTGCTTCAAATACATCATCAAAATTACTCAATATGTCTTCCTCCTTTTTATAAATTAGCTATTGCTGATATATCAATAATTAAACTAATGTTACCGTCACCTAAAAGAGTACACCCTGCCAGACCCTTTACTTTTTTTATATAATTAGGCAGTGTTTTAATTACTACCTGCTGCTGACCAATTAATGCATCTGCAAAAAGGCAGTAGGATCCTTTTCTGCCGTCTTCCACCATAATCATGATTCCATCCGGAAGATTTGTAACAGCTGTCTCTGCTTTATATGCTTTATGAATCCTTATTATCTTATGGCATTCCCCTCTTACCATTATCATTTCATTTCCATCAGGATCTGTTATTAAGTCCTTTTCCTTTGCTTTAAAGGATTCCTTAATAGAAATTGTTGGAATTGTATAGGAGGAAGCACCTACCTTTATTATCATTCCATCAATTATTGCAAGAGTTAATGGGATTTTAACAGAGATGGTTGTACCCATATTTTTTTTGCTGTCAATATACATTGTCCCTCTTATAGATTCAATATTTTTTGCAACAACATCCATGCCTACTCCCCTGCCTGAATACTCTGAAACTTCTTCCTTTGTTGAAAATCCGGGCATAAGGATAAATGAAAATATATCTTTATCAGTAAGCTCACCAATGGGTTTACTTGTTATTCCCGCTTTAATTGCTTTATTATATATTTTATCCCTGTCCAGGCCCTTTCCGTCATCTTTTATGCATATCCATACATCCCCGCCGTCATTTTTAGCTTCTAAAGTTATCTTTCCTTTGGCAGGTTTATTCAAGGCCTTTCGCTCATCAGGAGATTCAATACCGTGATCCATGGAATTTCTTATAAGGTGCATCAGAGGATCAGATAAATGTTCAATTATGTTCTTATCTACTTCTGTATCTTCACCCACTAAATCAAGTTCCACGTCCTTACCCAGATTTTTATTCATATCTCTTATAATCCTGTTCATTTTTTTAAATGTGCCGGATATGGGAACCATTCTTGCTGACATAACTGTGTCCTGAAGGTCATTTATTATTTTTCTAAGCTGCCTTGCTGCCTTATTAAAATTATCCAGCTTTAATCCTTCTAGATCCGGATTCTTTGATACCATGGATTCAGATACCACAAGTTCCCCTACTAAATCCATAAGCATATCTAGATTTTCTACCTTTACACTGAGCACATTTGTACGAGGCGTAATGCTCTTTTTTATTACTTCCTTTTTTTCCGGTTTTTCACCGCTGCTTTCTTCTGTTTCCTGAGAAACCTGTTCCAGATTAATCTGATCTACAAAAGCAGTCTTATCAAATATTCCTTTAATTTCTTCATAACTCTTGTCAGTTTTAAACCATACCTTAAAGCCTTGGCTTTTTATTATCTCTGAGCTTTCATTATTTTCTGAAATATCCTTTGGAATAAATTCAGATACAGAGACATTTTCTTCTAAGTTACGAAGAAGTGCAAAAGCCCGTATATTTTCCATTAAACAGCCTTCCTGAAAAAATATAACTGCTCCATAGGAAACCACTTTATTTTCCTCTTTGGGCTTATCTTCAGAATTACCTTCCAGGCTGTCCCTTATTTTATTTATCAGTTCATCGGCATTTCCATCAGCTTCCTGGTCATTTTCAATTTTAGAAATTTCCTCTTTAATAAAATCCATACCGCTTAGAACTAAGTCTGTTATCTTAGAAAAATTTATATTGCTGCTTTTGTTTTTTCTTAAGGAATCAAACATATCCTCTAAGGAGTGAGACAAGGCTGCGATGCTATTAAACATCATCATTGCTGAATTTCCTTTTAATGTATGCATTATTCTGAATATTTCATCCATTTCATCATTAAAATTATTATTTTTTTCACTTCTTAAAATGGAATCCTCCAGCTGTTCTAATAAATGCATGGTTTCAAATATATACATTTCCAGTATAGGATCATGATTTTTAGTCATAGCTTCACCTTCTTTCGCATTATCTATCCTTTATTATCAAGCAATTTATACAGGGTATCTGCTACTTCGTTTAAAGGAACTTGTTTTTCTACTGCACCTATTTCATAGGCTACCTTTGGCATGCCATACACAACAGAGGATGCTTCATCCTGTCCAATAGTTCTGGCTCCCTTTTTTCTCATTTCCAAAAGCCCCTTTGCTCCGTCATATCCCATACCTGTGAGAATAATTCCGAAGGAATTTTTATAATATCTTTCTGCTGCTGAATAAAATAACACATCTACAGAGGGGCAATGCCCATTAACTCTGTCACCTGCATAGCAGTGAACTCTTGGAATTCCATCCTTTACTACCTTCATATGTTTGTCCCCCGCTGCAATCAAGGCTCTTCCCGGCAATATAAGGTCCCCGTCTTCTGCCTCTTTAACCTCTAATTTGCAGCTGTTATTAAGCCTTTCTGCATAAAGCTTTGTGAAAACCGGCGGCATATGCTGAACAATTACTATACCCGGAATATTTCTGGGGAGATTTTTTAAAACCTGTTCAATAGCTTCTGTACCTCCTGTTGAGGCTCCAATGGCAATTATACTGTTTTTGTATAAGCTGTTATTTGTTCCTGTGAAGCCGCTATCATCACTTGATGCAGTCTTTTTCCATTTCCCCACCTTTGCGGTAGATGCTATTTTAATTTTTACTATAAGCTCATTTATAAAACTATCAGTATTTCTTTGAGGTTTTGTAATAAAATCAACAGCCCCGAACTTTAAAGCATAAAATACATTTTTATTAACTGAGCTGACTACCACTATTGGAATAGGATACTGAGGCATTAGTCTTTTAAGAAACTCAATCCCATTCATCCTGGGGAGTTCAATATCCAGTGTCATTACATCCGGCTCAAATTCTATAATTTTATCCCTGGCCATGTATGGATCTGAGGCAGTTGCTACAACCTCAATACCTGAATCTCTATTCAAGCCATTTTTTATTACTTCTCTAAAAAGCATAGAGTCATCAACTACTAATACTTTTATTTTTTTATTAATTATAAAAGCCACCTCCTGCCGCTTAAAAAATGCGACAATTTATTTGGTTTCATTTATATTATCGGAATATTTCCTGAATTCTTTATTGTATTTTTAGATTTTGTTTAAATAAATTATAAAACTTTTTAAAGTGGTAAATTTAGTCAAAACAAAACCCTGTA